>JABDAW010000024.1 GCA_013288905.1 Bacteroidota bacterium
TATTGGCTGAACTGTTGTCATCCTGGCAGTTTACTGTTACATTCGATGGACAGGTAATTACAGGTGCAGTTACATCTTGAACCGTTATAGTCTGTATACAGTTGCTGCTGTTACCGCAAACATCCGTAGCTGTCCATGTCCTTGTGATTACATAATTGTAATGTCCGCAATGAGATGAATTACCATCCTGAGTACTTGTCTGACTCTGGCTGATAGAAACGCCTGAACAATTATCTGTGCCCATAGCTACTCCTGTGCTGGCTGAACTGTTGTCATCCTGGCAGTTTACCGTCACATTTGATGGACAGGTAATTACCGGTGCTGTAATATCTTGTACTGATATGGTCTGAATACAAGTAGCTTGATTACCAGATACGTCTGTAGCAGCCCATGTACGGGTAATTGTATAATTATAATGTCCGCAATGAGCTGAATTAGCATCTTGTGTACTCGCATCCGAATAGGTAATCACTGGATTTGGATCACAATTATCGGTAGCCGTAGCAGTACCATTTGTATTTGCTGGTAATTGAGAATCCTGACAATTTAATGTAATATTAGCAGGACAGTAAGTAATGACAGGGGAGGATATATCTGACACGGTAATTACTTCTGATTGACTGCTTACATTTCCTGAAACATCACCTGAAGTCCATGTACGGGTGATTGTATAATTATAGTGTCCAGAATGCGTTGGATCAGAATCTTGGGTACTTACCTGATTATAGCTTAGAGTTGGGTTAGGATCACAATTGTCTAATGTTGTAGGAGATGCGACAGAAGGAATATTATCACAACTTGCAGTTGTATTTGCGGGAACACCAGAAATTACCGGTGCTGAATTATCCGAAACTGTAATTACCTGAACATATCCACGATGATTTCCATACACATCAGTTGTTACCCAAGTACGGGTAAGCGTATAACTATAATGATTTAATGAATCTACATTTCCTCCTTCAGTAGTACTTTGATGGAAACTAATAGAAGGACTTGGATCACAATTATCAAATGCAGAGGGAGACGCTATAGAAGGTATATTAGAACAATTTGCTGAAACATTAGCAGGTACTCCTGATAAGGTCGGAGCAATAGTATCAAGAACTGTTACTGTAGCAGAACAAGTTGCTGTATTTCCAGATGCATCCGATACCGTTAAAGTAACATTATTTGTAATTCCTATATTTGAACAATTATATGCGGTCTGACTTAATGAACGAGCCGTAACACTGCAATTATCAGTGCTGCCATTATCAACTTGAGAAGGGGTCAAGGTTGCATTGCCACTGCCATCAACATAAAGAGTTACATTATGGCAATTTGCAACAGGATTGATCACATCTGCAACAGTTATTGTTGAGTTACATGTAGCAGTATTTCCTGCTGCGTCAGCTACAGTTAAGGTAACAGTGTTTGCTCCTAAATTATTACAATAGAAGTCAGTTTGGCTAATCGAACGACTTGTAATGCCACAATTATCAGAACTGCCATTGTCAACCTGTGAAGCTGTCAAAGTTGCATGTCCGCTTCCATCCAAATGAATAGTTACCGCTTGACAATTAGCTGTTGGAGCCTGATTATCTGAAACTGTAACCGTATAAGAACAGGTAGCAGTATTAGTAGCAGCATCACCAACAGTGTATGTCACTGTAGTAACACCTTTATTGAATGTAGCAGTACCAACATTATTTATACCTGAATTGGAAGATGAACCGGTTGTTACTCCTGTCATAGCCCAAGTCAATAAGAAGACACCACAATTATCAGCAGTAGTCGGATTACCTGTGACAACACTTGCAGTACACAAATTGTTCGTCGTATTTGAAGTATAATTGCCACTACATGATATTGTTGGAGTTGTATTATCGGTTACAGAAACTGTAAATGAACAGGAAGTGGTATTACCTGCTGCATCAGAAACAGTATATGTAACGGTGGTAATTCCATCATTAAATGTAGCAGTACCAACGTTATTAATGCCTGATCCAGAGGAGGAAGCAACTGTAGCACCTGTCATTGACCATGTTAAAGCAGTGACACTGCAATTATCGCCAGTGGTTGGGTTTGAAGTTGCAACACTTGCGGAACACGATCCCCCGGCATAAGCAGATAAGTTGCTATTATTACAACTGATGGTTGGAGAAATATTATCCGCAACAGCTACCGTAAATGAACAACTTGAAGAATTAGAAGAAGGGTCAGTAGCAATATATGTAACTGTTGATACACCAGTATTAAAAGTATGAGTTCCCAAATCATTAACGCCTGAAGAAGGAGAAGCGTCTGAAGTAGCACCGGAAATAGCCCAGGTTAATTTAGATACGCTGCAATTATCGCTGGTTGATGGGTTTGATGTTACAACAGTTGCATAACAATGTCCTGCATCATCATTAACCGAAGAACCTAATCCTGTACATGAAATTGTAGGTGCGGTAACATCATTTACCGTAACAATAGAGCTACAGGTTGTAGTATTACTATTAATGTCAGTTACAGTCAGAGTAACGGTATTAGCGCCAGTATTAGAACAATTAAAACTATTTGGACTGGCAGCCAATGTCACTCCCCCACAAGGAGAACTTGAGCCATTATCAATAGATGAACCAGTAATAGAAGCTGTTCCGGTAGTAGGATCCAAATTAATTGAAATATTCTTGCAAGAAGCAGTTGGTGCCTGACTAACATTAATAGTAGCACTTCCTGTGGTAAAGGAATAATTTCTCAAAGCACTGTTATTATCCGTTACAGATGCTAAAGTATAGGTGGTCGTTGTGGTAGGAGCAACACTGACTGTAAATGGTGTTCCACTTATGACTCCTGAAGCAGTATAATTATTTCCTCCTGTACTATAAACTACCGTGAATGGACCTGTACCGGAAGTTGCGGTCCATGTCAGTTGAGCGTTACCACTCAAACAAATAGTACTTCCAGAAAGACTTCCCTGAGGATAAGACTGTCCGGTTGTGTCAACCGAGAAAACATTACTGGTACCTGTCTTGGTTCCAAAAGTTGCAGTAATGGTTCTACCATTTCCGATCATACTATCAGTAGCGGAAATTGTCTTAATACCGGCAGTAAAAGGACCAGTAGTAGTAGGATTAAATTTATTAGGATTATTGGTAGTCATATTCGCAGAGGATACGAATGAAGTAGCAAGATGATTAAAATGATCTTCTGCTTTAATAACAGTATTGAAAGCAACATTTTGCTGTTGCGGGCTGTTAATATGACTATTGTTATTAGCATCTGCATCAAAAACAAAGTGATCAACACTTCCGGCAGCCTGAGATAATGGAGTGCAGGGAGAGCCTACTGTCCAATTTACAATTGCTGTACCTCCCGCCTTTAATGTAATTTGACCACTATCAGGAATAATATTACCATCCTGACACTGTACCTGAATACCGGTAATGTTTAAAGTATCAATAGAGGTATTATTGGCAGTCGTTGAAAACGTTACAGTTATAGTAGAATCCGTTTCAGAGATAAAAGTACCACCTGTAAATGTTCCATGACTGGTTCTGGCAATAGCGCCATTACCCGCTTTGAATTTCCAGGTAGCCGGAGGTTTTAGGATGAATGTAACATTTGACTGACTTGCAGCAAAGTCACCATTATGTGTTTCACACACTTTAATTTGACCTACCAACGTGGTATAAGCCGCAGCGGTACCATTGGCAGCCTTATCTGCCGATATGTTAGTACCTCCTGTGGCTGGAACCACTGTTATTTGCGCTTTCGCTCCCATAGAGAAAGTAAGAACAAATAGAAATGCAAAAAGAATGGTGGTAATTCCATTCATACATCTTTTTACCTGATTTTGACGTGTAGAACTGTTCATGCTATTTAAATTTATGTTTATTTTATATTTCACTTTTATTATTTTTCTTGTTGTATTTATTGCAGGTTTAAAGGGATTCAACAATTTACTGCTGGCGATTGCCAGCAGGCTGATCCAAAACGTATTACTACTGTCTCCCGAATTTGCGGAAGTCCATCATCCACTTTCATTAGTGTAATTTTCAATTCTTTATGTTGTTATAGATTTTTCATTATTAATACTATCGGGCAAAAGAAACCTGAATGGTTTCTTTTGCCTGAAAGTAAGGTTTATTTAATATTATTGTACCACAACTCTGATTTTACCTTTAGTGGCACCATGTTCAAGATCAACTACATAGACCCCTTTAGCCACAGCAGCGAGGTTAATCTCCATTTGATTATCCCCTACTGTAGTAGTACCGGTATAGCTTTGAACCAACTGTCCTAAGATATCAAAGAAACGAAGGTTGTATGTTTCTTCATTATCAGCAGAGAAAAGAACCGTAACATGGTCACTTGCAGGATTAGGATAAACTGACAGTGTCGTATTACTATTTTGATCTATAGTTCCGGCATTATCATCACGACATGCTAAAGTTGATATATTAAGAATAGGAGACTGACATGTCTTGGAGTCAAGAACCTGCCAGCAACAATAAGCAGTATTACATGTCAAGCCAGTCTTAACATTAGTCGTACCAGCAGCACCACCGTTCAATTTATAGGTATAACCAGGGGTTCCTCCACCACCGATAATCTGAATAGATGTCTTGGTTACGGTACCAACAGTAATTGTTGGTTGAGAAGGTCCTACTACAGCTACACCAGGAGAATTAGGAGAACTATTGGTCGAAGTACATCCATTATGATCAGTAACAACAACAGAATAAGTACCGGCAGTTAAATTAGCAAAGAAATTCGGACTGCTGGTGAAAGTAGCTCCATTATTATCACTGTAATTATAAGGTGTACTTGGAGAAGAGCCTTCAGTAGCAAGGATGGTAATCTTTCCTGTTGTATTATTATAACAAGGGAATGTATTAGTAATCTGAACTGCAAACCTTAAAGCATTTGGTGAAGATACTGTTTTCGTCAATGAAACTGTACATGAATTAGCATCAGTAACAGTTACTGTATAAACTCCTGAATCAAGACTTGAAATGTTTTGATTGGTAGAACTAAAGCTATGAGATCCTGAATTATTTACATACGTACCAGACCAATTAAATGAATAAGCAGTAGTACCACCTGTTGGAGATATTGAAACAGCTCCATTTTGTGAATAAAAACAGGTAGTTACATTTGTTACAGTACCAGTAACAGCAAGAACAGTAGGCTGTGTAAGAGTAGCTGAACCTGTAGCAGTACAATTATTAGCATCTGTAACAGTAACAGTATAGGCTCCAATAGTCAATCCGGTAATACTTGGAGTAGCTCCACCTGGTGCACTCCAATTATAAGTATATCCAGAAACACCACCAGTAGGTGCAGAAGTAGCAATTCCCGAAGCATTCTGATAACAAGTAAGGTTCGTTCCTGTAACATTGGCAGCTACAGAAGCAGCAGGTTGAGTTTCAGTATAAGTTGCCGAAACCGTACATACCCCAGTCGCCGAAACGGTAACAGTATAAGTTCCTACAGCAAGACCTGAAATATTAGCACTTGTGCTTGTGAAACTAGGACCTGACCAGCTATATGTAATTGAGTTGCCATTGGTAACTGTAGAATTGATAGCACCATCTGAACCGGCAAAACAACTGATATTATATCCTGTATGAGTAGGACTTGCAAGACTTACAGTCAATTGGTTTACAGTAACTGTAAAACCACAGGTTGAAGAATTTCCAGCAGCATCAAGAGCAGTATAAGTAACAGTAGTAACACCTATATTAAAGGAAGCTGAACTAACATTTCCTGCACCTGAACCTGTTGTTGCACCTGTCTGTGCCCATGTGAAGCTGGTAACATTACAATTATCCGTTGCTGTAGCAGCACTCCATGAAACAGAACCAGGACAACTTCTGTCAGCAACAAAACTGCTTGGACAATTTGAAATCACAGGAGCCTGATTATCGCTGATAGTAACATTAAAGCTACAAGTTGAGGTATTTCCATTAACGTCCGTAACTGTTACTGAAACAGGATTGGTTCCTACATTGAAACTGTTATTGCCTGAAGGAGGACTGTAACTATAACTTGAAACACTGCAATTATCAGTAGCAGTAGCAGAATAGGTTACATTAGCTTTTGAACATGCACCATTATCAGCATTTCCAGTTACGTTTGCACAAGAAGTGATTACAGGAACCTGGGTATCAGTAATGATAACGTTAAAGCTACATGTAGCGGTATTTCCATGCACATCAGTTACAGTTACTGTAACAGGGTGAGTACCTACTGCAAAACTGTTATTACCTGAAGGAGTGCTATAGCTGTAACTTGCAACGCCGCAATTATCTGTAGCATTAGCAGAATAAGTAACGTTAGCTTTTGAACAAGACCCATTATCCGCATTTCCTGTAACGTTGGCACATGAAGTAATAATAGGAGCCTGATTATCAACAACAGTCACCGTGAAACTACATGTTGAAGTATTTGTATGAACATCGGTAGCTGTAACAGTTACTGTTGAAGTACCTACATTAAATGTAGAACCTGAAACAGGGCTGTATGTAATGCCATTAACAGAGCAATTATCAGTAGCAGTAGCACCTGATAAAGTAACGTTAGCCTTAGAGCAGTTATTATTGTCTGCATTATAAGTAACATTGGAAGGACAGAATGTTATAGTAGGAGGTTGGTTATCAACTACAGTTACAGTAAAGGAACTTGTAGAAGTATTACCATGAGAATCAACAGCAGAATAAGTATTTGTAGTAGTTCCTACAGGATAGGTAAAACCTGAAACATGACCACCTGTTTGGGTAACAATAGGATAAGGAACCTGATAAGAAATTATCAAAACACCATTACCGCCATTAAATCCATTACTTGCATTAGGACCTTGATTTCCACCTGCTCCACAACCGGAACAAGCTCCGGAATTTCCTGCTGTCTGACCACTACCATTAGTTACGGTGCTACCTAAACTGGTTCCACCTCCGCCACCTCCACCAGAATAATCATTTCCACCACAACTACATGATGGAGAAATACCATTAGAACCGCCGTGTAATCCACCACCACCACCACCACCGGCACCACCATCGCAAGATATTTCTGTGGCACTTGTACCATTTTGGTTACCAGAACCACCGGCTGAACCACCAGCACCTGAACAACTTCCAAAACCAGCACTTCCAGAGGCACCACCGCCTCCAGCAGCTCCACCAAAACAACCTGTAGTATTGGCACCGCCACCACCACCACCGCCACCTGCAGCAACAAGCAATACTGTATTACTGCTGTTTAAAACAGCAGTACCACCACCACCACCTGCACCAGCACCAGAACATCCTGATGGACCAGCATTACATCCCGCTCCACCTGAACCATATCCAAAACCTGCTGTACCGGCACCTGAACCAGTAACACAACCATGTCCCATACCACCACCACCACCAACATAAAGTGTTAATACATCTCCAGGGTTAACTGAAAGAACACTTGTAGCATAAGCACCACCACCACCGGCACCACCATGATTTCCATCACCGCCGCCGCCACCGCCGCCGCCGCCCCATCCGGAAACGGTTACTGTTGAATTACCGGAAGGAACAGTAAAGGTAGTAGTAGAACCTGTATAATTAAATGTTTGATTTTGTGCAAGAGTACCTCCGCAATTATCAGTAGCAGTAGGGAACGAGAATGTAACCGTATTACCACAAGTATTGTTTGCATTATTAACCGTGATATTAGTCGGAACTGAAAGAACAGGAGGCTGATTATCCACAATTGTAACATTAAAGCTACAACTTGCAGTATTTCCGTGAATATCAGTAGCTGTTACTGTTACCGGATTGGTTCCTACAGCAAAATTGTTATTACCAGAAGGAGGATTGTAACTGTATCCCTGGACACCGCAATTATCAGTAGCTGTAGCAGAATAGGTAACATTAGCTGCTGAACACTGTCCGTTATCAGCATTTGCAGAAATATTTGCACAAGATGTGAATACAGGTGCCTGGTTATCAGTAATTGTAATAACCTGGTTACAGGTAGAAGTATTTCCAGAAGCATCCTGTGCAGTCCACATTACTGTCGTATTACCAACAGGGTAGGAAGAAGAAACATGATTATTAGATATTGAAGGAGAAGCTGTACAATTATCAGTAGCTGTTGCTGTACCTATACTTACTCCTGTAGCCAGGCAAGCGCCATTATCAGCATTAGCCGTTGCAGTGCCCGGACAAGATATTATTGGAGGAACGTTGTCATTTACAGTAATAGTAAATGAACAAGAAGAAGTATTGCCATGAGCATCTGTAGCAAGGAAAGTATTGGTAGTAACTCCTGCAGAATATAAAACTCCTGAAGCTAAACCTGCTGTCTGAATAAAACCAACTCCAGGACAATTATCCGTAGCAGATGGTGCAGTATAAGTTCCAGTCTGATTACAACTGCCTGCAGAAGTGTAGATAGTAGTATTGCTGTTATTACAACTCATGACAGGAGGTTCATTATCCGTTATTGTAACATTAAAGCTGCATGTTGCAGTATTTCCATTAACATCAGTAACAGTTACTGTTACAGGGTTAGTACCTACATTGAAACTATTGCTACCAGAAGGAGGATTGTAACTATAACTTGCAACGCCGCAATTATCAGTAGCGGAGGCAGAATAGGTAACATTTGCTTTTGAACACTGACCTGCATCATTATTACCCGTTACATTTGAACAGGAAGTAATAACAGGAACCTGATTATCAGTAACAGTAACCGTAAATTGAGTCGTTCCGGTACCGCATGAAGTGGAGGTCGCTGTCAGATTAACAGTTGTAATACCTACATTAAATGTTGATCCGCCGCCATCGCCACTTCCACTACCAGTAGTAGCTCCGGTAAATACATAAGAAACACTGATAGTACCAGGACCTGTAGTCGCAGCAGAATAGCTAACCACTGCACTACAGTTGTTATTATCATTATTTTGAGATAGATTACCCTGAGTGACCGTTACCGCAGCAGGCTGTGTAACTGTTGCGCTATTTGAAGCATTACATCCATTTTGATCGGTTATTGTATAAGTATAAGTACCGGCAGTCAAATTATTAACAGTGCCTGTACCTGTATAAGATGGAACACCTCCAGAACCAGATACATTTATTGAACCATTACTTCCTCCAAAACAAGTTACATTATTATTAACAGTTACTGAAGCAGATAAAGCCGAAGGAGCTGACAAAGTTGCTGTGGTAACATCAGTACAACCATTAAAATCAGTAACAGTAACAGTATAGGTACCTGCAGCAAGTCCTGTTGCAGGGTTTGTTGTTTGGTTTCCAGAATTAGCACTCCATAAATAAGTATATGGTGTAGTACCGCCTGTAGTATTTACAACTGTAGCATTACCATTACTTCCACCAAAACAACTAACTTCATAACCATTGTGTTCTGTTGAAGTAGTACTTCCAGCTACTAATTGATCTGGTTCTGTAATTGGAGTATTATTAATAGGATCGTCAATTTCAACTTCACATCCATTTGCATCACCTAACCATACATCATAAATATCAGGGTATAAATTGGAATACATACCAACAGCAGTATATGTTACAGGATTTCCATATACATTGAAATTTTGATTTGATGTTGATTGGAATGTCCCTGCACCATCTATGCTAAATGATATAGTACCAGTTCCACCAGTTGCACCAGTTATTGTAATTGTTCCATCATTTGCCCCATTGCAAGTAATATTTGTGGTTGAAATCGTTCCAGATAATTGATCTGGTTGGGTAACTGTAATAGGACCTAAAGTTGTTGAACAACCATTATTATCAGTTACAACTACAATATAAGACCCTGCTCCCCAATTAAAAAAGTTTCCAGATGTTTCATCATCTAAATAGTAAGGGGTTGCATTATTTATTGAATCTAAAACATAATTATAAGGATTTGTTCCACCACTACCTGATGCACTAATTTCTACAGAATTATCACCATAACAATTATTAGTACCAGATTGTGTTAAAGATCCACCAACAGCAGCAGGATTAGTAATCACAATATCCTGAGCGGCGGTAGTACATCCATTTGCATCCTGAACAACAATGTAATTATCTCCATAATTCAAATATCCTGGCATAAAGATGGTATATTGTCCACCGTTAATTGGGAAGGTCGAGCCATCATCAGTTGAAATTACATAAGGACCAACACCACCTGTAGGACCTCCAGGAGCGTCAGTAGAAGGATCAAAACCTGGCATTTGAGAAGGGTCTATAATCAAAACTGCTGCATCTGTTGAACCATTACATGTAACTGAAACAGTTGTACCATAATAATCAGCACTTGGATTAACATTAAATAGGTAATCATTATATCCTCGTGCAACAAATGCTAATTGAGTTGGTTGAGTTATTGTTTGTGTAGTTGTAGCTTGACAACCATGAGAATCTGTAATAGTATAAGTATAAGTTCCAGCTCCTACATTACTATTTAATCCTGCTCCTGTATAGGTAGGTCCAGCAAATGGAGAACCTCCTGAACCAGAAACAGTAACTGTTGTGGTATTACCATAACATGAAAGAGCATTTGTTCCTGCAGATGAACTTGCCATTAAAACAGAAGGTTGAGTAATAGTTATAGTTCCTAAATCAGTGGTGCAATATATAGGTTGAGGATCACCATAAGTTACTTGTCTGGAAACAGAATCTCTGATCTGAACATCATACGAACCAGGAGCCAAATTGGTGTAATTACCACTATTTTGCCAGGTGGTTCCACCGTCAATACTGGACTGGTATTGATACGAATTAAAGTAATTGTTTGAAGTATTACCTCCGGCTATATTGGATACAGTAATTGTTCCGTTAGCGGCTCCATTACAACTTATGTTAGTTGATGCAGTATCTGCTGTCATTGGAGCAGCATCTGTCAGAACTGTAGTTATAATATTAGAAAGACATCCGTTAAAATCTTCTGCCTGTAATATATAGGTACCTGCTGCTAAACCATCAAATTCAGAAATACTGAAAGAATTAAAATCAGGCACACCATCAAGTGAATAAGCATAAAAACCATCTCCACCAGTAGTTAAATCAAAAATGAGGATACCATCACCTGCACCATTACATGAAATATTAAATTGTCTGTAGCTACCTAATACCTGGGTAGTGTCAGAGTTAATATGAACAGAATCCGGTTGATCAAATACAACTGAAGAAACTGCTGTACAACCATTATCATCTGTAACTGTGATGTTATAGGTACCAACTGTCAAATTACTGATTTCATCAGGACCGCTTCCGCCATTACAAACCTGACCGCAGAAACTACCAATATTCGGTGACCAGTTAAATGAATAATCAATAGCAGCACATCCTCCTGATGGAGTAGGCTGGAAACTACCATTATTGAAACCATTACAAGAAACAGGCTCATCAACAGTAGGAGCAATTGCCAAAACTACAGGCTCAGTTAATGTTATTGAAGTCGTTCCTGTGCAGTTATTAGCATCTGTAATTGTTACATTATAGGTTCCTGCTGCAAGACCTGTTGGATTTTGCGCAGATGAAGTATATGAATTAGGACCACTCCAATTATAAGAATAATTGCTGCCTACACCGCTTCCAACTCCGCCGGCAGGAGCAAGACCAATGCTACCATTACTTAAACCATTGCAACTGATATTATAACCACAGTTATAAGAACTTGGTGTTAATGATCCTGAAACCGGGGCTGCAGGTTGTGATAGATAAAGTGCTGGGTTAATATTGTCAATGCAAGTTGAATAAAGAGAATCTCTCATCTCTACATTATATGTACCACTTGGAAGACCAGTATAGCTTCCGCTATTTTGCCATGACGTTCCTCCGTCTATGCTGTATTGGTAAACTGAATGTCCGCCTGTAGGGCTGCTGACAGTTATTGTTCCGTTAGAACCGGCATAACAGGAAATATTTGTAGAATTAAGAGTTGCAGATAAAACTCCTGGAATAGTTAAACTACAGGTAGTAGTACAATTATTGGCATCGGTAACAGTTACATTATATGTACCTGCAACCTGTCCTGATTGACTTTGAGCAGTTGGTTGAGTACCATTATCCCAAGCATAAGTATATCCTGGTGTTCCACCTGAAGCGACATCATATACTGTTCCTGAATTATCAGTATTACAAGGTATGTCGCTTGAACTGCATATAGAGGTAAGAGGTGCAGAAGGCTGAGTGATGGTAATATCAACAGTATTTTGACAACCATTGGCATCCTGAACTGTAAAAGTATAAGTTCCGGGAGCAAGTGCTGAAAATATTCCTGAAGTATTCGTAAAGTCATAAGGGTTAACATTCGTACTTATATTATAACCGTAAGGTGTGGTACCGCCACTTCCTGTTACTGTAACAGAACCATTATTATTTCCATAACAATCAACATTGGTTTGAGTGGCACTGACATCTAAAGCTGTCGGTTGCAATATAAGCGTAGGAATTATTGAACTCACGCAACCATTACCATCCTGCGCTGCAACATAATATTGATGCGCATAGGTCAGTGGAGCATAATCATATTCTGCGTATCCTACCCAGGTATAACCACTGTCTATAGATATGGTATAATTTCCATAAGCATCAGGAGTACCACCGATAGGTCCATAAGGAAGACTGTCAATAGCATCAAAGTATGGATTTGCATTCTGTGTAGGAGTTCCGAACTGATAACTCTGCAACACATATATATGTACGTCATTGTATCCGAAACAAGATTCATATACATAAGGAGCAGTAGTACCTACCGCCATCTGACCTGTTACAGGATTACCATCAACTATGACAAAGGAAATAGGATCAGGCTGACCGACTGCTTCAACATAAGGATCAGAGAGGCAACCATTATCATCCTGAAGAACTACAGTATAGTTTCCGGCGGTAAGATTGGTAAAAATATCTGCTGATACGCTATCCATACCAATTGGATCCCAATAATTATTAGGATCGCTTTGAGGGAATGAAGTTCCTCCATTAATAGAATAAGAATAATTTGGACCTAAATCATCAGGAGAAATCGTGATGGTACCATTAGTAGTGGTAATAAGAGGTCCTTGCCCGGTATGACAGGTAGTAGGAGTTTCAGAAACTATAAATTGTGGTTTAGGATTAATAATCAATAACCAGGTATCAGAAACGGTAACATTATTATCGCTGTTAGCACATTCGCCGGTTACTATTACATAATAGATATCAAATGCACTTAGTGAGTCATTATATATAGTAAAGGAAGATGAAGTAGCATTAGCAATAGGTCCTGAACCATTATACCATTGATAGGTAATGCCGTCACCGGTAGCTGTTGCCACAAAAGTAACATTCCCTGATCCTTCGCACACAGTAACTATTTCACTATTATTAGGTGCTGTGGTAGAAATCACAGGAACTGAAGGACCATTATAAACATAAAAATTCACGGTAGAGGAAACTAAGTTACCAGGATTTTTTATGTGCATGTTACGGGTTGCTGCTGAAGTAAATTCAGAAGCTGGAATAGTAACTTCCAATTGAGTAGAACTGATATATACAGGAGTATAAGTATTTGCATGAAATATTACAAGTGAGCTTGAAACATAATCGCTTCCATAAATATCTAAAATCAAATCTCCGTCTCCGACAAGAGCGCAGGAAGTAGATAAAGAGGTTATTGCCGGAGTAGGACAATTCACAGTGATATTAGGACTGTTGCTGGAAGTAATGGAATTATTTGAAGCATCAGTAGCCAGAATGGTTTCGGTGGCACTGCAAGTATTAAAAGTTACAGGAAGAGAAACTGTACCGGCAACAAGAGCAGTAGCAGCAGGCAAAGTAGCATCGCCGTCAGAAGAAGTAAGGCTCACCATATCAGTGCTACTTACTACATTCCAATCAGCATCTACTGCATTAACAGTAACATTAAAGGAGTTGCTCGCTGTCTGAGCAGAAGGAGTACCTGTCTTTCCATTAAGAGTGCCGGGAGCGGGTGATTCGCCCGGACTTAACAATTGCAGTTTAACAAATGAATTAGGATTAACAGTAAAAGTATTGCTTGTTCCGTGTTTTGCTGTCATCGGATCGGTAGCAGTAATAGTTTTTAAAGTTCCTGCAAGAGAAACATTTACATTTAATGTTCTGACACCATTTACAAAACCTGTCCCTGTAGATGCAGGGGTGATGGTTCCTGCATTAGTAGTAAGGTTAAGATTGCTGTTATAATTAGTCCTTATATTACCAACATAATCCACTGCTGAAATAGCCACCGAAAAATTTGCACCTGCAACCTGGGGGCTTGAAATAGTAGCAAAAGAAAAATGATCCAAAGCTCCGGCAATGGAATTCATGTTTCCAAAGTTTGGATTATTGGGCCAGTTTATGGTTGCTGTTCCACCAGAACGGGTGATATTTTGCGTGGTAAGATTTGAACCATCAACAGCCTCCACCTGGATACCACTGATCCAGAGCGCATCTGTAGAGGTGGTACTTGCATTGGTAGAAAATGTTACCGTAATGGTAGTGCTTGTAACACTGATAGTAGCAGTGTTCTGGAAGCCTGTACCTACCTGGGTAACCGAGCCATGCCCCGGATTAAAGGTGTAGTTGGATGGGGCTGACAGGATAAATGTTCTATTGACTTGATTGATGGCAAAATCTGTTGGTGATCCTTCAGTAACCTTGATAACACTAAGAGTAGTGTATCCGGGAGTAATGCTGTTTGCCGCTTTATCCGCCGAAATACCGGTACCTCCGGTAGCTTGGGTTACGACAACTGTTGCCATTACATTAGTGCTGAAAATAACACCAAAGATTAACGAGAAAAGAGCGGTCATTGACCTGCAAATTCCTTTACTTACGCTTGCTTGAACTGTAAAATTTCTCATGCTTTTATTATTTTATTTATGATTTATTTTTTGTTATATTAAAGATACCCGAAGAGGTTTAAATTTTTTGTTGGGTGCAAAGATAGATATTGAGACAATAGGTTCCAAATTATTTTTATATTAAAATTTTTCAGGAGCCCTGTTTTTTTGAAAAGAAGTAGTTTTTTTATCACCATTAGATCATTGATTATGAATTTAATATAAAGAATAAAGGATATAACTTTCGGTTGATGTTTATTTTATTTGATGGGAAAAGAAAAAAGTTAAATAATCGTGTTTGAAGTCTTAAAACGGAAAATGTTGAGAAAGGTTTCAAATTTTTGAGTCCTTGGTAAAGAATTACAAATTCCGATTTGGGATTTTGGATTTTGAAAAAGCTATTTTGGATTCGTACTATATTAATCGAAGAAAATCGTTTTATAAAGTATCGCAAAAGCGCGAATAAATTTTCGCTTTGAGTTGTTCTATATTTTGTTGTCTTGTTTATTTTCACGAATGCTATTTGCTGATCAAGTTTAATGCTATCTTTTGCGTCACTTATTATTGAATTTTTTATACCGTATTCACACACACTGTCATCTTTTATAAAACTCTGTTTTTTTGATACGGCGGCAAAAATACGAATGCTAAAGTTACTACGCAAATAAAAATCTGTTTTCATATCAACTATTTATTAACAATCACCTTTTAATAACTGTATAGTATTAATTTATTAACCTCGGTACGGAATTGTAGAAACATTTCAGTAGAGAGGATTTTTCCAAACTGACAGGAGACAAGGAATACCTTTGAGGTTGAGGTATGGAAAGGCTTTTGTAATCCATCAGGATATATGTATAAAAAATTGTTATGCTGCTTGTCATTATTATAGTCCCATTTTCTAACTGCAAAGTTAGGGAGTATTATCATAGGTTCCAAATTTATTTTTAATAAAGTTCAATTTAACCTTTCTTACATTGTTTTTTTGTTTTCATGGAAGTATCCATCAATTAAAACGTTTACGGTTTTCATTTGATCTATTTCATAATTCAGTCCCAGAGGGACGGGCTGTTGGTAGTATTAATAAGGTAAGATAACCAACCAAAGTCTAAGAGGGACTACCTTTCCCATTATTCTGTATTAATTGCCAAAAGGTCGTCCCTCCGGGACTTAGTTCTTATTCACAATCTATTTATTACCAACAGCTCGTCCCTCAGGGACTTTCATAAAGCTTTTAATAATACAATCATGAAAGAAATCTATTCTTGAAATTCATGGCTTCTCTCTTTAGCTGAAGTAAAGATCAAAAAAAACCTCCCCTGAAATTTCATCAGGGGAGGCACTAAATTTAATTTTTAAACAAATTATCTGATCGTAGCAATAAAGACCAATGTCCATGGTCCAGGAATGCCTCGAGTGTTTATCCAGCGGGCAAAATAATAAACCAACAAACCTACCTGTGACACATCATAGGTGATAATGAAGGCTCTGCCTCGCATATAAACATTAGGGCAAGTTTCAGGATCAACAGGAAGGATTCCTCCTACCTGCGCTCTGATTTCGCAGAATGCCACTCCATCCGGTTTGGCATTTGATTCAAATGAGGGAGGCTGATAAAACTTCACCTTATGAATCGTGTGAACGTTTCCATCAACATCCAGTACCGGTATTTCTACAGGTATAGGCGAGGGGGTATGGATAGTCTTAGGGACATTGGTTCCCAAAGACAAACGTACTGGATCGCTGATTACGGAATTAGCCGTAATCCATCTCTTTACAAACAACCTCAATGCCGCGACATACGACTTTTTTGAAGTGTTCTTCGCAAACGTATCCTCGGGGGAACGTGTGGTGGTAATCTTGGCAACAGCCCATTTTTCGCTCCAATCGGAATCGAAAACTTCCAGTGCTGTTACGGCAGCCGGAGTTACTCCCCAGGCTACTGAATTGACCAGCAATATGCTGATAAAATTCAACCTCCAAATGTCGAACTTCCTGTCGGCATGTGGCAAATAATCATTACTTTTCATTACCTTTTAATTTAAATTGTGATACAAAAAATTTAAGAAACTACTATTTAGAATCGCTTAGTGCACTAAGCGACGCGGATTTTTCTTTGAGTTGTTCCATCAGGGAAAGAATAAATAAACTCAACCTGTTACACTCTTCAGAGTTATTGTAATATACCATGAGAGTAGTGGAATGAGTTATGGCAGTCTTGTAACATATCGGGGTTATCTCGGAAAACCTTACAATGGTTTTGGTGATAGTTATGCGGTATATGTAATTACCTCCAGGGTGGCGGGGTTCATTTATAGTTATTCCATAAAGAGTTCCTGAACTACCGCGATATGTTTCAAGAGTCTTGGAAAGAGTTATGACGCAGGTGGAATATCTTGTAGTATCATGGGGAGTATCCTTGAAAGCGATATTCAGTGCATGAATTATTTCGTTGAGCTTTGCAACTAATCTGTCTATCTCGATTTGGAGAATGAGACAAGGATCTATGAACGCTCCTTCATTTCCTTTTCTTTTATTTTTTGACTTTTTAATTTTAAGATTTTTTATGTTTTTGCAGTAATATATTTTTGTACGGATCAAATACAGCAATAGTTACAAATGCCTTGATATTTGTGGATTTTGGATACATCCGTATCTGACAGACTACTTTGCTAATGGAACTAACATATTCTTCTCTTAACAGATTTTTAGTATTAATACGGAATAAAGATACCTGACTTTGATTAGACTTCTTTCATAATCGTACTATTTAAAGTATGATGAAAGTCCCAAAGGGACGGGCTTTTGGTAATAAATAGTTTATGAATAAGAAATAGGTCCCGGAGTGATGACCTTTTGGTAATTAATACAGAATACTGGGAAAGGTCGTCCCACTGGGACTTTGCTGAGTCATCTTGCCCTATTATTACTACTAAAAGTTCATCCCTTCGGGATTGAAATATGAAAGATGTCTATATTACATTTTGAAAATCAAAAAAAACTATGGTGAGAAAAAACTTGTCAAATAATAATCATCGGAAATAAAAAAAGGCATCCCTGATAGGGATGCCTTCTTAATTCAAATTAGGGATCAGACCTTGCCTTTATTTCTTTGTCGAAGTGTCAGTTGGATTAGTAGAACCATCTGGAGCAGGTGGAGTGTTATCCTCGCCATTCCTGCCTTCTTTAGGGGCGCCTCCATCTTTCTTGGACATGTCGTCTTTAGAAATATCTACTAACCATTTATTGTTGACTTTTTTCAATTTGACAGTTTGTTCGGCAGCATCGTTACCTTCCATTTTGTAGGTGACGGTGGCGACTGAATCACCTTCAATTTTTTCTTCGCCCATGATAAATTTCTTGTCTTCTTTCTTCTCTTTTTTGTCTTTGTCTTTATCACCCATTTTGGAGAAACTTGACATCATATCAAGAAGTTTACCTGTTCCTTCGGTACAATATTTCTTTGCACCTTCGAAGTTTTCAGCTTGTGTCGCTTTCAGGAAATGTTCAGCGACATTTTTAGGGTTATTGCCGCCGGAGCATGCAATCAATAATGACACTACCAGGAGTGTCCCGAATTTTAAAAGATTTTTCTTCATTTTATTTAATTTTATTTATTATTTAATTATCTGTTTAATATGGATATTCGTATTCACTGACAACTTTGCAGTGTTTGTTAAGATAAAGGTTATCAATCGCGACATATTTGAAACCTTTGACTTCGGAGGTGGGGATGTAATCCTTGTCTCCCGTGACTTTTTGCAGCACTTTATAAATCAATTCCGAGCAATACATCACATCATCCGTAGCCAGGTCAAGCTTGGTATCAAATTGCAAACCCTTCTGAAAATAATCTGTAGCCAGACTGTCGTATTGCCTTAATTGACTTTCATTCAAGTCATACCGATAGACGCCAAATGAATGAACATATTGCGGATCACAAAAATCTTTCAATGGATCTTTTCTCATTTTATTATCCACATTTTCTTCACCGCCGATAGCATGATAGACAAAAGCTTTTCCATTCTCGATATGTATAATTCCTGAATGGGAATATTTCTTTTCTTTGAAAGATAAAGACATAAAGGCATTGCTGATAAAGCCTCTTCCATGTCTTACTATAAGATCTCCGGTTTTCAATGAATTAACACCAGGTTGAGCACGATACCATGCAGCCTTCGTCTCCTCATTTGAAAGAACTATTTTATTCTTCTCATAATTTTTCAAATAAAAAGAACTGGTTAGCCCTGTCAATAAAACAACAACGACGCTGGAAATAATGAGAAATTTTTTCAAAGAATATAATGTATCAATTTAAAATAAAAAAAGCAAACTTCCATTCAGGAAGCTTGCTTTTTTTAGATTAATATTTTTAGATTATTGCTTTTTAACCGGAGGAGTTGCTACCGGAGGATTGGATGTTGGATTAGCATCATCCTTCTTTACTTCAGGAACTTCAACTTCTCCTGAAATAGTCAAAGTGATGGTAGGAGTAATAGGATCATTTGTAATGACAGTAACCGTCTTACTTTGTTTTCCACTCTTTCCGGCAGAATTAAAATCAACTTTAATAACTGAAGTTTCAGCAGGATTCAAATTCATTTTTTCAGGTTTAGAAGCAGTGCAACCGCAACTTGCTTTTGTCTTACGAATGACTAATTCTTTCTTGCCTGTATTAGTAAATTCATATTCCTTATGAACTACTTCTCCTTGTTTTACTTTGCCATAGTTATAAGCAATTTCCTTAAATGATATTCTTGGACAAGAAGCTGAATCAGCCTTGGTCATTGGAGGAAAATATTCTTCTAATTGAGCTGTCACAATGAAACTTTTTTCAGGAGTTGCAGTATCGTTGGTTGTAATATTGAAACGATCTTGAAGGAAACCGAAATCATTTTTCTTCGCTGCATCATAGGTAACAATGATCAAGCCTGTTTTTCCTGGTTCCAGTGAGTTAGGTATTTGGAATTTAATATGAGCTGGGACATTCTTAGCTTCAAATGTCATGGTCTTTCCCCAATTGTTCATAATTTTTGCAGTATCAGTTTTGATCTGATTGTTTTTGATACTCATGAATGCAATATGATTGGTTGACATTTTCAAATCTCCAATCACAGTAGAATAACCATCGGTAGGTTTTGCAGGAGGTGTAGCTGGCTTTGCAGGAGCAGCCGGTTTAGCAGGAGCAGGTGTATTATTCACTTGTGCATTAGCGAAAATCATCATGCAGGTACAGGTTACTAAAAAGATTATTTTTTTCATTTTTGTATTAATTTAATTTGTTTTATTATTAATTTATTCGGGTGCAAAGATACAATACAATAAATGAAATGAATGTGAAGAATGATAATATAATTACAATCGCGCAATTCTTATCCTTAAATCATTTTGATAATATCAACAAACTCTCTTGATTTCAAGGAGGCTCCACCTATTAATCCTCCATCAACATCAGGGTTGCAGAAAAGTTCTTTTGCATTCTTTGAATTGCAACTTCCACCATATAATATTGAAGTGGAATCAGAGATGGATTCACCGTATTTCTCTTTTATGGAATTCCTGATGAAGTGATGTATTTCCTGCGCCTGATGCGAAGTTGCATTCACTCCTGTTCCTATTGCCCAAACCGGTTCGTAAGCAATTACTACTCTGCTTATTTCATTTTCTGTAAGTTCAAATAACGCTTCCTCTAATTGTGAATTAATCACTTGAAAATGTTTGCCGGAATTGCGTTCATTCAGCGTTTCACCACAACAAAATATCGGGTACAATCCTGTTTCCAAAGAAAGCTTGATTTTTCTCTCCACCATTGCATTGTTTTCTCCATAGATATGCCTTCTTTCGGAATGACCAATGATCACATATTCAGCTCCAACGGACTTGACCATTGAAGCTGAAACTTCACCTGTAAAAGCACCGGATTTTTCTGAACCGCAATTCTGTGCAGCAAGATGAACTTTAGGAGATTCTTTTATCAATTGCCCAACCCCATATAGATGAGAAAAAGGAGGTGCAAGGATAACCGTTACATTGCTCAATACCTCGTCATTAACCATGTTTACAACCTCTGATGCAAGCCATAATCCTTGTGGATAATCAGTATTCATCTTCCAGTTTCCTGCAACAATTTTTTTTCTCATTTTGGTCTTTGCTAAACAATAAAATTTGAATCTTGTTTGATTTTGCGCTTCACATCAATTGCATTCATTCCAAACCTTGCTTTAAAGGACCGGCTGAAATAAGTATTGTCATTAAACCCAACTATATTGCCCACTTCCTGAACACTGTATGCATTCGTCAAGAGCAATTCATAAGCCCTTTCAAGACGTTGATTCTGTATATAATTCTGAAGATTCTTTCCAGTGAGTCCCTTAAAATATTGCCCTACATATTGTTCAGCCACGCATGCCTGCTCAGCCAAAACTGTATTGTTGAGATCATCTCCAAGATGCTCTTTGATATAAATGAGCACATCCAAAAGCCGCTTGTCTGCTGACAAAGACAACTTCTCTATATGTCTTTCAAACTTGGATTGGGTGCTGATGTAACGACAAATATGAATGACTATTTCAAAAATATAATTCTTGATAAGACTGTCACGACCAATTTTATCAAGTGCCTCTTCGAGTACAATATTCTTAATTAAAAAATCAAGATCTTCGTCAGGTGGAAGTGCAATGGCAGGGAAATTCATGAAGGAGAACAATCCGAAAGCATTATAAATATTAGCATCAAAAAACAAAAGACTTAAAACTTCAGAACAATCAGAAATATCCTGATAAGGTGCTATTTTTTTATGGAATCGGGCACTTTCATTATAATTAGGAAAACCACTTTCACCGAAAATTGTATAGCTTTTTGCATTACTGCATCTAAGAAAGATCGGTTCATTTGGAGGAATAAAATAGGAATGCCCAACTTTCAAAGGCTCCATATTAGCACCATAACAAAAGTCTCCTTTGTCCACTCTCAAAAGAATGGTTTTGTCTTCATGATAATTTTGGAATTCGTAAGGTTTGATTATCTCTTGCTGACTTGCTCTACTGTATGTTACTTGCAAATCATTATTTAAAACTTTGTTTAATATGCTTAGGTTTATTGCCATATATCTTTTAAATCGGGCTACAAAGAAAAGAAAAATTGCGGTAATTATTTATTTAAAAGAATCTATAGTAAGGTAATAGATTCTTAATGGAATCACAATTCGTTTATAAGAAATAACATTAATGTAATGGTCAAAGAATGTTTAGTTTTGCGGGCTATGAATAAAAATACTATTTTAGAAAATATTACCATCATTGGAACTTCGTCAGATGGCAAAGCAGTTGCAAAACATAATGACCTTGTCATATTTGTTGAGAATGCAGTGCCTGGCGATGTTGGAATTGTTTCTGTAAGGAAGAAGAAAAGATCGTTTTTAGAAGGGAAAATGATTGAGATTACTCAACCGTCAAAGGATCGGGTTGAGGCTTTCTGTGAGCATTTCGGAGTATGTGGAGGATGTAAATGGCAAGACATGAATTACGAAGCTCAACTTCATTTCAAGCAACAACAAGTAGCAGATGCATTAACAAGAATAGGGAAGATAAAACTTCCGGAAATTTCTCCAATTCTTCCTTCCCCATTGACTACTTTTTATCGCAATAAATTAGAGTTTACTTTTAGTAATTATCGTTGGCTAAAAGAAGAAGAAATGCAGCACGCATCTGAGATTGACAGGAATGGCTTAGGCTTCCATATACCGCAGAGTTTCAGCATGATTGTTGATGTTAATAAATGTCATCTTCAGCCTGATCCATCTAATGAAATTAGGCTTGCGATTAAGAAGTATGCAATAAAATATAGCCTTTCTTTTTTTAATTTAAAAGATCAGAATGGTCTATTGAGAAACCTCATTATCCGTACTGCAAACACAGGTCAATTGATGGTTCTTATTTCTTTCTTTGAAAATGATTCAGAAGCCATTGAAAAATTGCTTCGATATCTTGCTGATAAATTCCCTTCCATTTCTTCTCTCCTTTATGTTATTAATCCAAAAGGAAATGATACTATTTATGATTTAGAGGTTAAAGTATTTAAAGGTAATGATCACATCATTGAAGAGATGGAACCGGCTGATAATTCAGGTAAGAAGCTACAATTTAAGATTCATGCCAAGTCATTCTTCCAGACTAATTCTCAACAGGCAAGGAACCTTTATAAGATTGCTTTTGAATATGCAGATCTCAAAGGAAATGAAGTCGTTTATGACCTATATACAGGAACCGGAACGATTGCTAATTTCATTGCACACAAAGCATCTAAAGTCATCGGGATTGATAATACTCCTGATGCAATTAATGATGCAAAAGAAAATTCTATCGTCAATAATATCAGCAATACTTATTTCTATTCAGGTGATTTAAAAGCTGTAATGAATGATGAATTCATCAACATTCATGGTAAGCCGGACGTCATCATTACCGATCCCCCAAGAGCCGGAATGCATGAAGATGTTGTCATGAAATTATTAGAAATAGAAGCAGCTAAAATTGTTTATATATCCTGTAATCCTGCAACACAGGCAAGGGATTTGAACATTCTTGATAAGAAATATGAAGTGATGAAAGTGCAGCCTGTAGATATGTTTCCGCATACTCATCATGTGGAAAATGTGGTGCTGCTAAAGTTAAAGTAAGAGATAAATTTGGAGGTTTAGATATTTATTCCCTAATTTTGCACCTCAATTTACAAAAGACTAAATAAAATTTAATGATAAAATATTCTGTAAAAGAGAAAGATTCTCCTGTAGATGTGCTGGAAGAAGAGTTGAAAGATGAGAATCATTTGGTGGTATTTAATGATGAAGTGAATACCTTTGATTTCGTTATCGAATCTTTAATCAAGATTTGTCAGCATGATCCCATTCAAGCTGAGCAATGCACCTTTATCATTCATTTTAATGGAAAATGCAGTGTAAAAGACGGCTCTTATAATAAACTTCGACCTATGTGCGAAGCCTTATTGGACAGGGGACTTTCTGCAACTATAGATTAGGGAATAGTGAACAATAAAAAGTGAAGAGTGAATAATTAGAAGATTCAACATTATTCACTGTTCACTGCTTTTTATATCTTTGCGCCCGAAATGGACCCGTAGCTTAACTGGATAGAGCATTTGACTACGGATCAGAAGGTTGGGGGTTCGAATCCCTCCGGGTTCACTAAGATAAATGGGATTTCTACAAAAGAAATCCCATTATTTATTTGTAATTTATTCCAGATAAATACATACACTAATCTGTCATTAGTAATGCTCGTTATTGACAGTGGTTCTTATTTCTGATTTATAGAATTGCATCATCACATAAGTGATGAGTACTCCTGAAACTATCCCTTCTATCAAAACGGTTTCGGCAGCCTTTTCAGCAGTGATTTCTACCCCCATAAAGAACGAGCGGCTCTTTAATTCCAAGACTAAACCGGGTTCTATTTTCCAGAGATAAAAGAAAACAAACAGGGCGAAAGGAATCACTGCATAAAGAGAAGTAAATATTCCCAATACAAAGCCCCTGAAATAATCAATCTCAGAATCAAAATGTGCCTTATAGTAGCGGAATGTTAGGATGATTCCAAAGAATAGAATAACGAAATTGAATGCTCTTAATTCTACGATTTGTACCAAGTCCAAATACCTCATCAATAGGAAGTACGCGATTAAAGCGGCGCATATCAGCAAGCCGGCTTTCAGATCTAATTTTTTAATTTGCTCTTTCATTGTTTTACTTTTTTATTTGAATTTGTTTAAATTAATTATAAGAAATATTTTTAATAGTAACTACAGGGTTTAAGACATAAGTCCCGTCGTCTTCGAGCACCACAGATTTATCTACATCAAAGTCCATTGTCACACTTAGCTTTTGGTTTTCAACTAAGGATGTATTAAGAAAAACTAACAGATCTGTTTCAGTACTGTTCGGAACGATTAATGGATATGAAGTTCCATGAGAAACAACAGTATTACCATTTCCAAAAAGGATTTGAAATTCTTTTATTGATCCGACAGGAATAGACCCTACAGTGGCAACCGTACGTGTCAAATTATTCAGCACTTGCAGGTCATATATTCCAGAGAATGTCGGTATGGTAACCCAACCGATGGATGTGTCATCATAAAGAATTCTCACAGATTTAAGGTTCACATTCACCTGCTCGAATGCCGTGGCTGGAGCATCTGTCAGCATAATATTTATTGAAGGATCTGTAAAACTCTTTTCGCATCCTGAGGAGAGGAGCAGGATAATATTAATTATTATAATAATAATTAATACTCCCAAACTAAATTTATTAATCTTTTTTTTCATCTTTCATTTTCTCCTTTCATTTTAAATTTATTTAGAACGCCAACTTTAATCCTAAGCCTGGATCCGGATCGAAATAAGAAGTGCCCCTTGTATTGATCTCAGCAAAGGGTTTTAGTTCAACACTGACGGCGAATGGAACGGCAGGGATCTTTAATTCCAAGCCCAACATTCCATCTATTCCGAAACCAAGATATCCGCCATAATGAATATCATAATACTTTCCATATTCATTCACCACATAAAAATAATGATTTGTTAAAAACCCTGCCTGTGCCCCTACTCCATAATACCAATTGATTCCAGTGAATCCTGTCGGCACATATTTTTCACTAAGAACAGTCACATTTAATGCATTATTCCACATTCCTATTATTGCTTCAATGGCTTTGTCGGTCGGTGAAATATATTTGAAAGTCAAACCTGTACTTTCTCCCAGCCTCAACCCTATTTCTGTATGACTGTCCTGGGCATTAATATTATAAGAACAAATTGCTCCAACCAGAAACGCAATGATTATATTTTTTATCGTTTTCATTTTCTGATTTTCTAATTTTCTAATCACTTGATTTTCCCCAAAGCAAATGCCAATTCCATGGCATCTGTGATTGTATTGAAAATGTGTGAATGAGAGTTCTTTGAATATCAATTAACCATTCTTTTTGAGAATGGAATTCGCAAAAATGAAATAATTTTGATGAATTGTTGGTTAGGTATTGTTTTAACAGTATGATTATCAGCGTATCGTCGAAGTTCGGTG
>JABDAW010000025.1 GCA_013288905.1 Bacteroidota bacterium
ATCAGAAAAACTTTCTTCCACACGAAAAGTTTTTAACCGATCTTTTAAGAAACTTGGGGTAAATAAACTTTGGTGGGACATAACTTAATAATTCTTTTTATAGGCGGGCAAAAGTAGTAATTTAAAAAGGAACAGAGTTTTTTTTTAATTTAAATTGGGAGCAACTTTACTAAAGTTGAAAAACATTAGTAAAGTTTGGAGTAGGGATTTGTTGGATTGAGCGTAAAGCATTGATTTATAAGCCTTAAACAATGATAATTGAGGTGTTTTAGACGCATCGTAAGAGGTGTATCTATGAAGAATCAAAGGTTTTATGGGAATGATGATTCGTCTTATACGTCTTTTATTTCTTGGGGGATGTCTTTGGAGACGTGCAGGACGTCTTTTTTTTGGTGGAGTATGTCTTTGGTAAGGTCGTGGATGTATCGGGAATGGTGGGTGACGTGTTGTGAGAGGTCGGATACGAATAAGGAGAGGTCTGGGACGTTTTTTGAAACTTTTAAAAACGTATCATGACTCGGGTAAAACCTTTCATGATTGCTATCTGACGTTTCATGATTCATCACAGACCACAAAAGAAAATCCCGAAACCTTGGAAGATTTCGGGAAGAAGCCTCACCCCTTGACCCTCTCCAAAGGGGAGAGGGGTGAAGGTGAATGTGGGATGTTTAGGAAAGGGAATAGATGCCCGCTACTGTCGTGCTGCCATTGACGGTAGTGAAATTTTCCCATCCTTCAGGAATGACATGGGAATCGTTTGGACCGATTTGGATGCCTCCAGTGGTCATGGTGTTTTGGAAAATAGTGAAAACCGTAGTTCCAAAATTGGTGAATAAAGTTCCTTTCTTAATGCTTTGGTTTAAAACGCTTCCATTTGCAGGGACGGAAGTTTGGGCATGAACGATAGGATGTTTTTTGCGGAATGCAACAACTTCTTCCCAAACAGTGTTGACGGAAGAATTCGTCTTTGCGCCACTTTCGAGGTAGCCGGCACAGATGTCTGTGTCGCCCATTTGCTGATGATTCAAGACAAAAATGGTGTCTTCGATTTTTCCGATTTCACTAACAAACTGGTCTCTTAAATTTCCTAAGAAAGCGATGGCTGCCTTGTCTTCTGTGTAAGCTGCAAGGCTGAAATTTAGCGGCAAAACCTCTTGGTTTGCTGTAACGCCATTAAAAACGATGTCGCGGAGACCCGTGCTTTTAGGACCCATTATCCTTAAAGACTTTTTGGTTCCTGGTGCAAGGTGGGTCATTTGACTGTCAATGACTGCCTGGATGCCTGAAAAATTTGTCTGGATTGTGACTCCTTGAGCTGTTGTGAATGATACGGTGATTCTCATTTTTCTTTACTTTTTTAAATTTGTTTAACTGAACTATTTAAGGGCTTTTTTAAGCTAATCTTGCCGTTCTTAGATTCTTCAGTTGCTTTCTGTTAAGAAGAGAATTTGGTGGAGGCGGGGCAAAGATATAAAAGGAATCGGGAATGGGGTCTTTTGTGATAAAGTTTTTTTCTTTTATGATTGCATGCCCCTTTTCGGGGTGCAGCAATAAAAGGATGATGATTATTCTATAGCTCTTTACAATCCATGCACTTCAATCCTTTGTCGGTCATGAGCCATTTGTGATTCACCATTTTGTGGTCGGACATATCTTCTACATTGTCAATATCATCAAGGACATGTTTGGTTTTCTGGGCTAAAAAAATAGTCTTGCCAACAGGTACTTTGAGGATAAAATTGAGATGCTGGAATTGGAATTTTGTCTTTTCTTCCAGGGAATAGTAATCCGGAATTATCAACAAGGAATCCTTCTGTTTGATTTCTGAATTGATGCTGTGGCTGTAGGTTTCTGCCTCCTTTAGAGTTCTTCCTCGAGCCGATTGAACCTTGGTGAGATGGAAGATAGTGTCATTGCTTTTCACGATTTTTAGTTTGGCATCATGGAATGTTACCAGGTTGTTTTCATCACTGAAATCTCCAAAATCGCCTACCTCGATATGAAAATTTTCATTCCATTCATCGCGATCCTTTCTGTCCACATCAACATAGAGAATATCTCTGGCTGGCTGGGCGATATTGGCATCAATTCGACTTATATTTCTTTCATTGTAATTATCCAATTTGTCAAAAAACAGAACCGAACAAATGACGACTCCCACTATCCAAATGCTTGCTGCAATTACATTCAAAGGTCTGTTCCTGGTTTTAATATTAAAGATCAACCGAAAGCCTTTATACATCAGCATCAGCAGCGGTATCCCAATCAACAAGGTAATGCCGATACTCGACCAGAGGACCTGTGTTCGGGTATCAAAAAACAATACGGCGAAGTTGGAATGTCCCATCGGAAACCACCCGATTGCCCCAAGAAGCAATCGCATCAGGACAATGAAAATAACAATACCAATTACCACAAATAATACCCCAAAGAGCCTTACAAAAACACTCACCACGGCAAGGATAGCTTGCGCGATGGCATGGACAAAACTACCCACAGCACCTCTCACATTATCGCGCCTGTCCTTAGACCCGAAGTCTTTGGCTTCTTTCTTGAAATCTTCAAATTTATTCTTCAGATTGCCCATCTCCTCGTGGATGTTTTTCTCAATGTTTTCGACATTGACTTTCTCGCCTTTCATCTCCAGTTTCTCGGCAGTAGTTTTTGCCGGAGGAAGGATGATCCAAAGGATAATATAAAGCAATAACCCGCTGCCGAATCCAAAGAAAAGAACAGCAAATAGCAGCCTTAACCATAGTGGATCAATGTCTAAGTAAGCACTGATTCCAGAACAAACGCCACCCAAAACTTTATCATCTGGATTGCGATAAACACGGCGTTTGGTGAATGTGCCCGTGTAGTGGAAATTTTCACTTTTATCTCCATAAGTATAGCCATAGCTATAACCATATTGTTTGTCGGAGTACTTAAAATTCTCACCTTTACTTTTATCGGAGCCATTGGTTTCATCGCCACCGAACTCTTCGGGCTTGCCCATGATGGCAATGGCCTCCTGAACATCTTCGATAGAGATGACTTGCTTTCCGTTCTTTAATTTTTCGGAAAAAAGCTCTGCAATGCGCGCCTCAATATCCGAAGTGATTTCCTCTTTTCCTTCCGAAGTATGGAAGTGCGCTTTGATCGTCTCAAGATACTTGTGGAGCAATTCAAAAGCATCCTCATCAATGTGGAATACGATTCTACCGATGTTAACTGTTACTGTTTTCTTCATTTCTTTTAGATTTTTTAATTGTTTGTTTAACTGCAAATATTAATTCGTTCCAGGTTTTATTTAATTCATCGAGGCACGCCCTGCCGGCTTCTGTCAGGGAGTAATATTTCCTTGGCGGTCCCGATGGACTTTCGACCCATTGATAGGAAAGCAAGCCCTGGTTTTTCAATCTTGTGAGCAAGGGATATAAGGTGCCTTCGACCACTATTAATTTTGATTCCTTGAGTCGGGCGATGATTTCGGAGGGATAGATCTCCACCTCCGAGGCGATGATATTCAGGATACACAATTCCAGTATTCCCTTCCGCATCTGCGCTTCTACATTAGCTATATAATTTTCCATGGGCGCAAAATTACAAAAATTTTATAATACCATGCAATACCTAGTACCTGTTTTTATATTATACAACTATAAATGGCTGATATTAAGCCTGATAAAATTAGTTAAAGTTTTATTGAGAAATTAAAAAGAAGAGTAATTCCAAATTATTCCCCGAAATATCCATCCAAAAAAAGAAGAATATTACCAACAATAATCCTGCTGATCTATTCATGGCGGCTCCCCGAAAAAGGGAGCTGCTATTAATAAAACAGCAAAGAAAATAGAAAGGTACTAATAAATACGACCCAAGTTGAAGGTGGCATGATGCGCGTTGAAGCTGGCATGATGCTGGTTGAAGGTAGCACGATGCCCGTTAAAAGTGGCATGATGCTGGTTGAAGGTGTAACGATGCTGGTTGAAGGTGGGGTGATAATGGAGTCTACCGCAAGACCGCAGTAAACACCTTGCTACTAAAGATGTCTCCGGCTGTCCGATTTCAGGTGTAATACCCCTTGAAATGGCATAATTAAACTTTTTGAATGGAGGAAATAAAAGAGAAGCACTCCTTTATCTGATTCCTTAAAAACCGTTTTTAAGAATGGTCACTTAATTCTTTCCAGAATTCAAGATAAAAGGGTTTTGACCACCTTGGTTAATACATCAGTATTGCTTTCCATCGCTAATCCTTTATAATTTTTCACCTCCTCCAATGCCTTCAGCAAATCAAAATCCTTTTGTTTTTGGTAATAAATCAATCCCTTTTTCATCAGCATCTCGGCAAGATATTCCTGCTCTGTCTGCCCAGGAGTAGGCATAAAGATCGCCTTCTTTCCCATCACCGCTAAATCCATAATAGTAGTATATCCCGACCTGCTGATAACTACCCCCGAAGCCTCAATAACAGCCTGCATCATCACACCATTCAGATGCGGATAGATGATGCCATTTCCAAAGCCAAGCGGCTTCATTTGTTTATCAGGAGTGCCGGTAATAATGACCGCATGGAGCGAAGTTTTTTCAATTTGATGAATGATTAATTTCTCAAAGTTTGTCCGTTGCGGTTCAGGACCGGAGATGATAACACAGATGTCGTATTTATACTTTTCCGCTGTGCCGGATTTGTAATCTGCTGTGCTGGATTTGTAATCCTGCACCAACAAAGTCTTATGAAATCGAGAAAGAATGCCAATGAATTGTGTTTTGTTTTTGATGATATAAGAATGAGCAAGGTCGCCGGAAAGATTGTTCTCACCCTCCACATCCGGTATCCATAGTTGGTCAAAGTTTTTAATGAAATACTTGCTGATTTTAAAAAATATAGGGGTGAATTTCTCAAGAAGTTTATCTGTCTTGATGACTACCTGATGCGTCATGAAGACCGTCTTTGCAGCTCGATTCCAGATGCCATAACGATTATCAGAAATGACAATATCAAAATTATATTCATTCATTAATTCCTGTAAGAATTTATGTTCTTTGTTAATTTGAATGAGCATTTTTGGAAACAGATAAAACATAAAAGGGATAAACAAAATGCCTGGAGGATACTTAATCCTCAAGCCGGGAAAGGTGATGAATTTCACCGTCGGAAACTCCCGAATCAATAATTCATAAGGACCTTTATCAGCACCAACATACACATCTGCGCCCTGTTCCAGCAATTCATTAATGATCGGGACGCATCGAGCCGCATGTCCCAAGCCCCAATTCAACGGGCAAACTAATACCTTCTTCCTTTTTATCATCTTCGCTTTGCAAAAGTATAAAATGGAAATAAAGATTGCTTAAGAGATTAATGATTTGATAAGCTTTATTTGAATGGAAATACTTTGCTAAAACTTCACGCCGCCTATCCCGCCTTCTTTCTTTCGGAAAAGAAAAACGGTATTAAAAAAGATGAAGAACGTAACGCCAGCCTGGGTTTCAATGGTGTCTTCAGAAAACATACTAAGCATGATAAATATCCAAAACACAACATAATAAAAGTCGGTATAGTTCCTATTAACCAGCAGAGGATAAATCAAAGCGAATAGAAAAATTAACAATCCGATAATACCAAAAGTAACCGTGATGGAGAGGTATTGATTATGGGCTTTCAAGCGATGCTCCTTATCCAGCCGCGAATGTTCAAGAGCATACTCTTTTTCAAAAGCAGAATTAATATCCCCGGTACCCACACCAATGAATGGATGCTGCTTTATCAGATGCAATGAAGTCTTCCAATACTCCAATCGCTGCACTACTGAATGTCCATTGGGATCTCCCCAATTCATATAATCATCATACTCCCAAAGTATCTCGTAAATCCTTGCTTTTAAACTATTCGTTTCTTGATAATTGATATTGGTAATTCCATTTTCAACAGTATGAATCTCCGCATCAGAAAGGGCATTGACAGCATCGGCATCCTTCCTCATTCCCTTTGATGAAAGGAATCTTACCAATGTATATTTTATAATCTTACCAGACTTTCCAATACTATCGAAATCAAATTTGCTTCGTTGCTTCCAAGCCTCATGCAATTCCCCCCAATTCAAATAAATATAAATCAGATGACCATTTTCTCTTTCTTTCTTGGAAGTATCATTCTCATAAGGATTTCCTTTTGAAGAATTCGTTTCGAGGTTAATGGTTTCATTGAATTTAATTTCTTTTATCGGTTTATAAATTTGATAAACAGAATAAGCAAGATATGCCGGAATACCTATCAATACTACCAATAGAGCAATTCTTAAATAAAGATTTTTCTTCTTCCAGATCAAATAACAGATGAGAAGGAAGACTGTAATTCCAAGAATATATAATCCTGTGATAGCTTCAAGAATAACCAAGAATATCAGAAGCCAGAGAATGACAATTGAAATAATTACGGTTACTATTGGTGGATAAGTTTTGTAATATTGATAAATAAAATACCCAAGCAACAGGACAGAAAAAGCAATCATCAACCCAAACCTGATATGAGAAATATAAACAGAAATATCCCTGATATCATGAATCTTATGATAAGTCCATCCTCTCCAAACAGCCGTACAGTATAGCGTTGCGAATAGTACAGAACCGCAAAACAAAAAAAGCAATCTCTCTAAACCATTCTTCGAGATGCGAGGACCGGTAGAAATTAATAAGGGAAAAATAAGTAAAGGAAGTTTGACACGAAGGTCTTTGAAAGCATATTGAAAGTCTTCGGTATAAAGCAATCCGATAACATGCAAAAGAAAAATCGAAGTGATAATAAGTGCGAGTTTGTTATGAAAAAATGATTTGAATTTACCAAGAACATTACCGTTCACAACCCACCCTAATGCAATGATGAATTGAGAAACACTCATCATGTATTTCGATTCAGGAAGAAAAGAAACTAAAAGAATAAGACCGGAGTAAAATATTAATTCTCCGGTCTCTTCCCAATTAATTTTCTTCACAATTTGATTTTATATCAAAGGCTATTTCTTCTCTTGTGATTTCACATCGGCAGGCTTGTAAGTCCCGGCAAGAATGGAATTATAAAGATTCGAATCTTTCAGAACATCTATAGCCTTATTAATTTCAGGATCAGCATGGAGAGTGGCTTCAATCCTGCCATTCTGATAATAATACCTTGAAACGATTTCTTCTTTTAACAAGAGTTCTATCTCATCTTTATTCTTTTGAATATCGGAAGTTTTATTGTGTTTTATTTTATTCTTTAATGCTTCAAATTCGGGTTTTGCATCATCGTAATATTTGTCCTTTGTGGCAACTTCTTTTAGCTCATCGAATGTGGTTTCACTCTTGGTGGTGTAGTCATATTCTTTGTTGGCAATGAAATTTACAAAGTCATTAAAGTCAGCATCGGTAAGGTTGAAAGCCTTTGCAGAATCAATCTTTGGATGCTTGATGAAATATTGTGTTGCATAATCAAAGATCAATAATTTGGAAAACAAACTTTGAGAAATAGGACTCAATTTCGGAGCTTCTAATTTTATATCAGGAGTGATTCCTCCGCCATTATAAACCGTCCTTTTTGACTTAACCGTTTTGAATGGAGTGATGAGCGAATCGGGCACATGACCTACACTTCCATCCTCATTACGATGAGAATAATCAAGAGCCTGAATGCAGCGACCACTTGGAATATAATACTTCGCAGTAGTAACTTTCAATTGTGCGTTATAGCTTACAGGGCGCGTCGTTTGAACCAATCCCTTACCAAAAGAACGCTGCCCAAGAAGCACTGCTCTATCCAAATCCTGTAATGAACCTGAAACGATTTCTGAAGCCGAAGCAGAGCCGCTATTCACCAGGACAACTATCGGAATATCCATATCCACTGCGGGATACACAGCTTTATAAGTCTTCTCCCATTCCTTCACTTTGCCTTTTGTATTTACAATTTCCTGTCCTTTATCCACCCAAATATTCACAATGTTTATTGCTTCATTCAACAAGCCTCCAGGATTGCCGCGAAGATCAAGCACAAGGGTTTTCATATCACCCTTAGCCTTCAATGCCATGAATGCATCTTTCACATCTTTTCCAGCCTCTTCGGTGAAACTTGTGAGTTTGATATAACCAGTATTTTTATCCAACATTCCAGAGTAAGGAACGGACTTAATTTTTATCTCTTCACGCATTACTGTTTTCTCAAGCAGCTTCGGCTCGCCTTCTCTTTTTAAAGTCAGCTTAACGCTCGTCTTCGCCTGTCCTTTCAGGGCTTTGCTGATATCTTCGGTAGTTTTTCCTTTGGTAGATTTACCATCAATTTCCATTAAAATATCACCTGCCCTGATGTCCGCTTTTTGTGCGGGCCATCCTTCATAAGGATCGGTAACGACCATGAATTCCCCATTCTTTCTGACTGATGCACCAATGCCACCATACTGCCCTGTCTGCATGAAACGATAGTCTTCAATATCGGCTTCAGAGATGTAGTTTGTGTATGGATCACAAGACTCCAACATCGCGTCAATCCCTTTCTTCATCAGCTTTCCGGGATCTGTTTCATCTACATAATAGACATTCAATTCCCGAAAAATAGATGCGAAGATATCTAAGTTTTTACTTATTTCAAAATAATTATCCGCAACAAAACCGAAGGACACCAGTGAGCCGATAACCAAGGTGGCAACGATAATTCCCCACCTGAACTTTTTCCAAATCATACTTAACTTCTTCATATTATTTAATATTTATTTTTCACTATTAACTGTTCACTTAACCGGATCATTTCCATGACCGCCCCAGGGGTTGCAGGATGCGAACCTTTTCAAGGCCATAAAACCACCTTTGAGGGGTCCGTATTTTGTGATTGCCTGGATGCCATATTCCGAGCAAGTAGGCGTGTAGCGGCACACCGGCATCATGTATGGAGCGATTACGTTTTTATAAACTCGAATCATCACAATCATTATTCCCCCAATTATTTTTTTCATTTGTTAGGTTTAAAGGTATAGGGGTATAAGGTATAAAGGTATAAAGGTATAAAGGTATAGGGGTATAAAGGTATAAAGGTATAGGGGTATAAGGTATAAAGGTATATTTTGATTACCTCCCATATTCATATTTTCTACTTTATTTTTCTTTTGTTTCATACCAAACACTTTTATACCCTTATTCCCTATACCTTTATTCCCTTATACCTTTATACCCTATTCCCCTATTTCCTTATACCTTATTCCCCTATTTCCTTATACCCTATTCCCCAATACCCTTTTTCAACGTTTCTTCAAAACGTTTTAAAGCCGAATTTATTTTTTTCTCAATTTCTTTGTAAGGAAGAATGTCCTTGTTGATATAGATAAAGATGATTGAATATTTCAAATTATTTTCTTCCATAAAGGCATAAATCTCCGTTTTATTCTTCCGGAAAGCCTCCCTCATTAATCGCTTAACTTTATTCCGGTCCACCGCTTTTTTGAAAATTCTTTTGCTGACACTGAAGCCAGTTTGCAAAGGAAATTTCCCTGATTTATCTTCAGCTTCTGCCCAAACCAATCTCACAGGATTTGCAGAAATCGCCTTTCCATTCGTGAATAAAGCTTCGATAACTTTTCGCTTTTTTAATTTTTCTTCTCTGTTAAAAGTTTGCATTTCTGAATTTAGGGTATATAATAAGGAGTGAGTAGGTTTGAATGAAATGATTCATCTTCAATCATTCGATTCCCAATGCCATTTGCATAATTGCATGATTTATAGTCTGATTTAACAAATTTACCAGCTTAAAAGGCATTTTGAGGTACTTATTTTTCCAAAAAATGTGCATATATTTTGGTTTTATGAGGACATATTTTGATTTTATGTTCACATATTTTAGTTTTATGAAGACATATTTTGATTTTATGAAAAGATAAAACCAAAATATTAAGACATAAAATCCAAATATGAGAACATAAAACTAAAATATGTGAACATAATCTCAAAACATGAGAACATATTTTAGCTATATTAGGTGATAAATCCAAAATATTAGCAACAAATTTTGACCAAGAATCAGACATCAATTATTTATTCGCCTTCTTAATATATTGCTCGATAGCCATCGTCATAGAAGAAATTCCTGGAATCGGAGCCTGGATATTTAAAGTGAGACCGGCTTGAATGACGGCATCGCAAGTCGAGGGACCGAAGGCAGCGATACGGGTATCATTTTGTTTGAATTTCGGGAAATTTTTGTATAATGAAACGATGGTGGTCGGGCTGAAAAATACGAGCATGTCGTATTTTACTTCCGCCAAATCGGAGAGGTCGCTCGGCACAACTTTGAAAATAATCGCTTCCTTGAAATTGATTTTAAACTTGATTAAATCATTCACCAATTCATGTTTCATGGAATCCGAGCATGGCAACAAAAATCTTTCATTGGTGTTTTTCTTAATCATATCAATCAAACTTTTGTCGGCATTTTTGCTGTATAAAACTTTCCTTCTTTTATAAATCACGAATTTTTGAAGGTAATAAGCGATGGATTCGGAGACGCAATAATAATTGAAGGTTTCAGGGACGTGAATGAAGAGGTCTTTGCAGATGCGGAAGAAATGATCTATGGAATTTTTGCTGGTAAAAATCACTGCAGTAAATTTGGAAACATCAATTTTGTCCTCCAAAAAAGTCCTGATGTCAATAGGTTCGACGTGAATGAACTCGCGAAAATCTATTTTGAGATTATAATTCTTTGCTAATTCAAAGTACGGAGATTTATCGCTCTCCGGCTTTGGTTGCGTCACCAAAATACTTTTAACTTTCACGCTTGTAGAATTTTATTCGATAATAAAAAAAATTATTTAACACTTTCTCAACCAACCATCGTCGCCTTAATCATAAAAACTATTGGTGCTATTTCAAGGCTGCAAATATACAAAATCAAATAGAAAATGTTAAAATTTTTGAGGCTTTGAGCTATCATCACTCCTCTTATTAAACGAAAAACATAGAGTAAAATAATTATGGCTATCGCGATTTTGAAAATGATGATGGCTGCAAAAGTTGTGGTGAATGCAATGGCAATAACTATTGGTAACAGCAATATTCCAATCAGATTATTAATCAAAAATATGTTGAAAATATAAGCTGAAACGGGTTTGTCTATTTGGAAAATGAAGCCGGAAACTTTCAGAAAAATAAATTTAAAAGAATAAATCATGGAGACCAAAACCGCTAATATCAGGAACCTTGCAAAGCCGCTGGGGAAGAAATCGGGAAGGAAATTATAGAGAATACTGATTTGATAAATGAATAATGCGAGGACCAAATAAAAGATGCCGGTGAGCAGGAAGGACGCTTTTTGGAGCAACAGGTTTTCATCGCGAACGATTTGATTGGACATGGTTTTGGAGAGAAAGGAGGCTAAAATATGGTCGAGCGTGCGGGCATAAAAAACTTTTACCCAGGTGAAAGCTGCAATTAAAAACACTAATACATAGAATAACCAAATAGGATTACTGCCTGTTATCGGGATTGGTTCCTGATTTTTTATCTGCAATTCATGGTGCTTGAATAATGGAATGTAAGTTTTAGTTTCTTCAACTTCCTTGGTTTTGGAAGGGCTTGAGGGCGATGTAATATCATTGAAACGAAAAGAAGTGTCCGGAGAAATATATCTATGACCCGCTGTATCTGAAACTTGAACTGAAGAAGGATCAGCGGTGCTGTCAGGAAAAATTGTGGTAGCTGATTCGGGAGTCATAATTGCAAAATAAATGGATTTCACTTAATTTTTTTTCTATTGAAAATCATAATTACAAATAGAAAAAGTAAAGCCGATACGGCAATAATTGAAGCAAATACTCCGAGATAATCTCCATGCTTGGCATAGAAAGTCATTTCAGAATTTGCATTTATGGTTTCCTTGATAACAGCAGGCTGCCACCACGTTGTGGCTTGTTGAATATCCCCTTTCTGATTAATAAAACAAGAGGTTCCGGTATTCGCAGAGCGAGCAATGCTTCTTCGAAATTCAATAGCAGCCAACCGTCCGTAATTACAATGTTGCCTATAGCCCGGAGTGTCATGCCACCAGCCATCATTGGTAATTATGAATAAAAGATTTGCACCATTTCGAATGTATTCAGATAAAAAATCTCCATAGATTGATTCATAACATATAGCTGTGCCGACCTTCCATTTCCCATTTACAGAATTAAAAACGGTACGCTCCTTTTGGGTTCCATAACTGCCTGTTGTTCCTCCTAAATCAATAGCAAACTTACCAAGGAATCCAAATATTTTAGGATAAGGCATTTTCTCGACACCAGGCACCAATTTTGACTTATGATAAATCTGAATCTTTCCCGAATTATCTATCTGAAATGAGGCATTGTAATCGTCATAATAATCTTTGGCATTAATATTATCCTTACGAGCAGTTTCAGAAAGTTTCTCCCCTTCTTTATATTTTTTTTGAGATGACATTCCACATACAAAATTCAATTTTGGATAAGGCTTGATAAATTTTTTAATTGTTTGAATACTTGGAGATTCATTAAGGTATTCTTCCCAGGTAGCCTCTGCCAGAGCAGTTTCAGGAAAGGCAACATAGTCAGTGCCAGTATCTATTTGTTGCGCAGCAAGCTTCAACATCTTATCTAATTGCTCTGCATCATTACCTGAAAACTTTTCATTATATGGATCAATATTGGGTTGTACGATGACAACATTCACCGGAGATTTAGTTTCAGAAATACTACCGTAAATTAAAATCGAAATTTCTAATGGAACAAAAATAAAAACAATTATAATAAACGAACTCTTCATCCAATAAAAAGGTTTACCATTAATTGCTGATTTTATTAAGTTGAAGATAAGAATATTTACTATCAATATCCACATAGAGCCTCCTAAAACACCTGTATATTCATACCATTGCATCCATGATGGAAAGGATGCGATACTGAATCCAAGAGTAAGCCAGGGCCAACCTAACTCCCATGAAAGGTGAAGGTATTCAAAGGCAATCCAATAAACAACAAGAGAAATAGTTCCAATCATTACTCCCCATCTCTTCCTGGTTAGATAAGACAGTTGAAAGACAATGGTCATAAACAAAGTATTAAAAACAAAAGCCGCCACCGCTCCCCAATCTGATGAATAATAAACCCACCATGTAGTGCCCACATTCCATATCATCAAAGAAAAATAAGCGATTCCAAAATGCCGAAGCCCCTTTCTTTTACCGCCATCTTCACATATTCTGTCAAGTGCTAATAAAAGAGGAACAAATGCAATAAATACTAATGGAGCAAATGGAGAAGGTGTCCAGGCAATCGTAAATAATAAACCCGTTAATAAAGCAAAGAATAATTTGCCAAGAGGTTTATTAAGGAAATTCATTGAACTGCTATCGCATGGAAGAATATAGGTAGCGAGTAATTACTTCTTAGGAGTGGAAACTTTGGCGGGACCCCAGCTATACAAACTGTAATTCCGGAACCTCATGGTCTCACTGAAAGGAAGTTTCTTCCCTGCATGTGCCTGATCTTTATAATTATTTTTTTCTTCAAAACTTAAATCAGTTTCATCATTCTTGATAAGAAATTTTCCTTTCTGGAATGGAACCTTTTCAAAATAAACAAGGTATTGAGGAAGCTTAATCTCCATAGTGTCTATGATATGGACGATACAGATTCCAGGCGCACCATCACCATAATTATTATAAACAAAACACTGGCAGGAAGCGTCATAACTATAATCTACAGGGGCACCATTTTTCTCGGTCTTCTCTCCTTTTTCAGAGAGAATCTGGAATTCTTTTGCCTTAACAGAATCAACTAATTTGTCTTTAAAATATAATTTAAAGGCAACGATATTGTCAGCATTACTTTGGGCATTCGTTATGAATGTGATGCCCAACAGCATAATAAAGATGAATATTTTTTTCATATCAACACTCTAATTTTTGGATTGCAAATATATAAAACTAACTAAACACAATTGTAATAATCCTTTTGACTTGACTCTTTTTATTTCCTTTCAAAGAGGTACTTTTGCAGGATAATTATTTATAGAATATATAAACCATGAAATATATCCTTTCCTATACCAACCCAAATCAACATTACATAGATATTGAGTTTCTGATAACCGGTATTCATTCTAAAAAGTTAATCGTAAATCTTCCCATCTGGAGACCTGGAAGATATGAAGAAGGCAATTTCGCCAAGAACATCAAAGGCTTTGAAGTCATTGATATCTATGGCAAGTCACTTAACTTTAAGAAGATTCAAAATCATCAATGGGAAATAGAAACTAATGGTGAAAAGGAAATCCATATCCGGTATAGTTATTACTGCGGGAAGTTAGATGCCGGATCTTGCTGGCTTGATGAACATCAATTATACATTAACCCGATTCATTGCTTTCTTTATGTTGATGGGTGGGAGGATAAACCTCTTTCGGTGGAGCTGAATATTCCTGCTGATTATAAGGTGGCATGTGCATTAAAAGTGGAGAAGGGGAATATCATAAAGGCTCACGATTATCATACCATTGTTGATTCGCCTTTCATCGCAAGCCCTGATCTTAAACACAATTCATACCAAAGCAATGGAATTAAATTTCATCTTTGGTTTCAAGGAGAATGCTCGATTGAATGGGAGCGTATGCTGAAGGACTTTAAAGATTTTACGGATGAAGAAATTAAGTTGTTCGGGGGCTTTCCTGTCAAAGAATATCACTTTCTTTTTCAAATGATGCCTTATGAATTTCATCATGGCGTAGAGCATACGGCTTCGACGGTCATTGCTATGGGTCCGGATTTTGCTTTGAATAATAATATGTATGATGACTTCCTCGGCATCAGCGCTCATGAGTTGTTTCATGCCTGGAATGTCAAGACCATTCGACCTGTCGAGATGATGCCCTATCGGTATTCTGAAAAGAATTATTCTCGGCTTGGTTTTGTCTATGAAGGCATCACTACTTACTATGGAAACCTTGTCCTGTATAGGAGCAAAGGGTTTGATGACGGGCAATATTTCAAAACTCTCAATGACAGGATGCAAAAACATTATCACAATTATGGTCGTTTTAATCAATCTGTAGGTGATGCTTCTTTTGATACATGGATTGATGGATATGTGGATGGTATTCCTCATCGAAAAACCAATATTTATACTGAGGGTTGCATCATTGCATTGCTGTTAGATCTTACGATTCGGATGTATTCTCATGATGCAAAATCTCTTGATGATGTGATGCGAAAATTGTATCATGATTCTTCTGAAAAGAGTTATAAAGGCTTCAGTGAACAGGATTTCCAAAGGGCTGTCGAAGCTATTGCCGGGTGTTCTTATCAGAATTTCTTTGCATCTTTTGTCTATGGGACTATGGATACGCAGCCCTTGCTGGAAGAGGCATTCAATCACATCGGTTTTGAGTTGTCAGTCAAGCCGTCGAATCATATTTATGAAAACTTCCTGGGTTTTAAATTAGATAATGATAACAACAAACCAATTATAAAAATCATTGCTCCCAATTCTCCTGCCGAGCTTGCGGGTCTTTCAAAGGACGATGAAATAATTGCTGTCAATGGCTGGCGGATTGAGAATAATCTCGATGCATTATGCCATGAACATTACAATAAAGGAATCACGCTTTCTGTATTTTCTCAAAACAAATTGAAGTCCCTGAATATTAAGGAAAGTAAGGAGCGGTTTTACGGTCGTTATTCTGTCATTCCCCAAAAGAAAGTTACTAAGAAACAGCTTGCTTCCTTTGCCAAATGGGCTGGCAAGGTGTGAGTCCGCATTTCTTTATAGACTTCATCAGCAACATCCGGGGTTAAATTTAAACCATTGGAGAAGGTCGGGGAATATAGTTATCAGGAAGCAGATTCCTGTTCTGGAAACTTTTCAGATAGATCATCAATAAAGATTTTCATGTTTGGGTTATCCTCATCTTTTTCCATTAAGATTTTGTTTTAATGACTGTCGGTTTGTATATACCTCAAATTGTTTTACAATATAAAAACTGTGAAGGCTTGTCATTCCGACGAAGGAGGAATCCTATCCATATTTCAATAGGATTCCTCCTTCGTCGGAATGACAAGCCGCAACTTGGTTTATATAACCCGACAGTCATTTCTGTTTTTACTAATCCCTTCTGATAGTCATTCAAAGTCAGATACATCTTTCAGACTTCCTTTTGCAATAGGATAATCTAAGTCGTAAGATATTCTATTCATAGTCTTTTTGCTCTGACTTCAGTAAGAAAAAAGTCCTTTAGAAACAGTGTGCCAGGATATTATTTTTTCTTTTTCTTCTTAGGCTTATTCATTTCTGGTCCCTCATTAATAATATCGGATATGGATTTAAATTCCCCTCCAATCCTTACCCCGACTCCTTCTGGATTAAGAGCTATCGCTTTATTCAGATCAGCTCCCCATTTGTCATATTGTTCCGTTTCTTTATATAAATTAAACCTGGACATATAATAATCGAACTCTCCTTCTTTAAGATAAATGGCGCGGCTGACATATTCTATCGCATCGTGCAGTTTCCCTTCTTTTTTAGCTATAATATTCAAGAGAAAAAATATATAATGATCCTGATCATTGAGCACAGTGTAAGCAATAAGATCGGCTTTAGCCTCTTTATATTTTTCTAATGAAAAATAGGACAAGCCTCGCTGGCGACATATCAAAGGTTCTTCGGATCCCATTTTTTTTGCAAGGGTTAAATCCTTGATAGCGCGTTCAAATTCATTTAGATATGACAAGCAAATACCGCGAAGGCAGTAAGACTCACTATCATCAGGATGGACTTCTACCAGCCGTTCGATAGCTATCAGGGCAGCCTCGTGTTTATTTAGATCAAGGTTGACAATACAACGATAATAAATCATAGATAGATTGTCTTTATCCTTTTCCAAAACAAATTCAATATCAACAAGAGCATCTTCATAATTATGTAGATGAACATTGCTATGCGCTCGCATTGCTTTTAACATAAGGTCCTTGCATCCAGCCTTTTCAGCCTTATCAAGATTCTTGATTACATCGGTATATCTGTCCTCATCAAATGCTTCGGCAGCTTCTAAAATAAACTCATCCCATTTTTGTTCTTTTCTTTTCATTTTATACTTTTTTTAATTTATTCTAAGTCGGTAAAGATACATTTAGTTTCGGTGTTATAAGAATTTGAGAACTTTACTAAAGTTTTCAACATTAGTAAAGTTCATTCCATTCCTTACAATACCGGTGCATCTATATAAGTCATAAATCCTTCGCCACAAGTCTTCTTCAAATCTGCTGAAACAAACTTCGTGGCTTCAAGAATTTCTAATTCATCTTTACTGACAGAATGCTCGGTACATAAAGGAATGATATAAATTTCCTTATCCGAGGATTCCGATTTCTCGACATGCATCCCGACGATGTCTTTCTTGCCACATCCCACCACAGGGCAGCCTGTGATAAAACGATGGCTGAAATTTTTCCAATGTTGAAACGAATTGCCGCATCGGCATGGCTTTTCGGGTTGAATGCTGCTGATTTTTACTTTTACATTTTGCATATTTTGTATTTACTTTAATTATAATTTATTCCCAAAAGAACAAAATGTTACATTATGTTTACACTCCGTGTAATTATCTTTACATCGTGTGTAACAATGCTTACATCGTGTGTAATTATCTTTACATCGTGTGTAACATTGTGTACATCGTGTGTAATTATCTTTACATCGTGTGTAACATTGTTTACATTCTGTGTAACTATCTTTACATCGTGTGTATAAATGCTTACATTCTGTGTAAGAATGTTTACACCGTGTGTAATTATGTTTACATAATGTAACATTTTGTTCTATCCTTTAATTACTATCTGTTTACAGTAATTTGAATTATCAGATCAAAGCCACGAGGACCTGTATTATCTATCTCTTGATGCATAAACCATACCTCAATTCCACCGGCAAGTCCTGTAACCTGTGTATGAGCAGCCGTAGTTGGCAGCATTCTTTCATAATTAATCCCGTCATAGCTAATAAGCCATTCGTGGAAACCACCTCTAATTTCAACTCCGTTAGCAGTAAGATCAATAGTTCCCTGAACCACAGAATTAACAGCACTCCAAGGTTGTTTCCCTCTCGCAGTAATAGCTTTTACATCAAACCCTCCCGATTTTATCCCATCCGATGCTGTCGCAAAGTTATTATTCGCATAAGTTTGGAATAAAAACATGACCGCGATAAGACCATTATTAAGAGCAGTAAAGGTAGCTTCTTCAGTTCCTGGAGTAGAACTTGCATAGTTAGATTGCAAAGTTCGCAATCCTGTAATAGTAAGCGGCGGCACAGTTACAAAACCTGATGTACTCTGTTTGTTAATCATTTCCGTAGCCTTAGCAGCCTTGTCCGCCTTACTGCCTTTCCATTTAATGGTAGCGATAAACTTCTTTTGCATCACCACTTTAGCGAATAAAACAATAAGACCATTGGCATCACGAAGAATATAAAACGGATTGGTACCGGCTTTTTCATCCTCCATACTCGGATAGCAAACCGTCAGATTGCCTTCCTGAAAGGTAGGCATATTAATGACCTCCACAAGTTTGTTAATCTTGTTTACAACAAATTGAAAAGGCTCAACAATAACCTTCTCGATCATTTTCCCAAGAATACTCTTGGGAGCTACTACTTTCTTCTCATTTAATGCTTTCTGTTTTTGAAAGTTAAATGATTTCTCAGCTTTCTCATTACCGAGAAGCCGCCTGCCGTAAGCCCCTGGTCGTTCACCAGGCAACTTAGGCGACGCTTGACCCAATTTCTCGAGGTGCGTCAACTCTTTTGCTTTTACTTTTTTGTCCATTGCTTAAATTTTTAAATTATTATTATTAATTGTTTGTGGAGACCCCTCCAAGTGAATGATTTACTACGTGGCATCCTCCTTAATCTTCTCCAAAACATCCTGAATATATACGCTATCATTCGGAACACAAATCTTCTTATACAAAGTATAATCCTCCGACCTCGGGCATCCGTCAGTATGGTGATATTTCTTATGATTCGTCATCCTGTTACACACCTGTTTATGAATCACACAATCAATAACACCCTTACTAATACGGTTGATATTATATTCCTCCCATCTCATGCGACTATTTGCATTGATCTGATCATGCTGCGGAGTCTTCTCATCCCTCTGTCTCTGCGCCCAGGCGTTATTTCTCGCCTTATGTTTATTATGATAGTCGGGATCAGTTTTCTTCTTATTCTTAAGCCACCATTTTTCAAAGATTCTTCTCCTTTCCAATTGCTCTATTGTCAAGACTTTTAGTTTTTTATAAGTCAATTCGCCGTTAATTCTCTTCTTTGCAAACTTCATTCTCTCTTCAAAAGAATTCTTCTTGCAATAACAGAAAATATCATGCAATACATCACGCATAGTCATTGTTTCCATGTCCTTCCGGTCATTCCAAAGAACGATTATGGCAGCATGTAATTCTTCAATATCTTCATTTTTGATCTTCATATTTGGAATAATTCAAAGAGGGTATAAAATTTTGGAATACTTATTTAATAATTAATAATAAAATGGAATACTACATCCGAAAGTCACGCAGAAAGCGGAATTTGGAGTTTAATGACCGGCATCAAACAATACATACAGGAGGAAAATAAAAGCATTAGAACCCGAATGGTATCTGACAATCAACTGCGAAGATATGAACCCTCGATCCTGGGCGTGGTCTCCAACGGTTTTTAGTTCTTTCTAATGACTTTAATTACGCTCTTTAATTTCAGCGGCAAATTTAGCTAATATAATTCATTCGGAAAGGGGAAGAATAAAACAGGTATATGACTGTCGGATTATATATACCAAGTTGCGGCTTGTCATTCCGACGAAGGAGGAATCCTATCCATATTCCAATAAGATTCCTCCTTCGTCGGAATGACAAGCCCTCTCAGTTTTTATATTCCAATAATAGTAGTGGTGTATAGATACCGACATTCATTAATAATTATTACACACATTCATTTTGGTTTGATACTTTTGCGACTTCTTAGAACAATAAAACTTAATTTAAGATGAGTAAAAAGCAAAATCCCCCCAGAGCCAAAGGTGCTGTAACCACTGCCAATACTGATACTTTGAAGAAGCTGAAGACTTCCCTCGGAATCATCATAGCAGTCTTTGCGTTCCTTCTCTATGCCCAAAGTATCGGCTACTTTTATACCCTTGATGACAATGGAGCCATCACAAACAATAAAGTTACAAAGCAAGGCGTGGCGGGCATTCCCACTATCTTCACCCATAATTACTGGTATGGAATAGGAGACACCAAAGGCAATGAATATCGCCCCCTGTCTATGGTATTATTTGCTATAGAATGGCAGTTTATCCCCGCTAATCCTCACATAAATCGCTTTATTAATGTAACTCTTTTTGCTCTTACCTGCTGGCTTTTATTTCAATTGCTATGCACCTTGTTTCATAAGCAAAACCTCGTGATACCCTTCGTCTGCACCCTTCTATATGCGGCACATCCCATCCATACCGAGGTAGTAAACTCTATAAAAAGTCTGGATGATATTCTATGTTTTCTATTGATCATCACATCCATTTTATTGTTCCTTAAATCCATCGAGACCAACTCTGTTATGAAGACCATTTTCGGAGGAATATGTTTTCTCCTGGCACTGTTATCAAAGGAAACCGCGATTTCCTTTCTCCTCATCCTTCCACTCCTGCTATATGTATTCACATCTGCGAATCTTAAGAATATTCTTACTGTTTTTGTGGTTTTAGTAGTAGCCACCGGAGCCTATTTCCTCATGCGCACCCTTGCTTTGGAGACTATTACCGAGGCACCCGATCACCCACCCTATACTAATTCCCTGTTTGCCGCCAAAGACTTTATCAGCCAGCAAGCTACTGCATTTTATATCCTTCTGAGGTATATTATTTTGTTGATAATTCCACATCCTTTATCACATGATTATTCTTATAATCAGATTCCTCTGATGACTTTAAAAGATCCCCTCGCCCTTCTCGGTATGCTTGTCTATCTTGCCATCGGTATCTATGCCCTTCTGAATATTAAGAAGAAAAATGTCCTTGCATTCGCTATCCTCTTTTATCTTTTTACACTCGCACCCGTAGCTAATATATTTCGATTGATAGGAGCCACGATGGCAGAGCGATTTCTGTACATGCCTTCCCTTGGTTTTTGTATCGTTGTAGCACTTCTGCTGGCTAAGTTCACGAATACCGAATTGATTAAAAGCAAATTCATCAACCTTAAGCAATTCTTTCTTGTTAATATCAAGCTGTTCATGATAATAACCATCATAGCCGGACTCTATTCCTTCAAAACCCTTGCCAGAAGCCAGGATTGGAAGAATAATAGTTCCCTTTTCGGTGCAGATGCAGAGACAGTTCCTAATAGTGCACGCGCACATTCTCATAATGCCATCGCTCTTTTAGAAGATCAGTATCCTGCGGAATTAAATGAAACGGTTAAACAAACCATATTGGATAAATCCATTGAAGAATTTAAAAAAGGGATGACTATTTATCCTGAATATGCACTTAATTATGATGGTATCGGGGAAGCATATATGGCTAAGAAAGACTATAAGAATGCTACTTATTATTTTGAATTGCTATTGTCCAAATTTCCCGATGAAAAACTTCGAGCTTATAAAAGTCTCATGACTTGCTATGACAATACCAATCAGATTGATAAGCAAATATCGTGTGATGATTCAGTGATTAAATATGAACCTGCGAATACTTTTGCACATATCAATAAAGGCAAGGCATTAGGTCAAAAAGGGGACTATACAACAGCGATAGAAGAATTTGAAAAGGCTGTTTCCATCAGTCCGAACGAGACTGCGGCATATAAAAATCTGGGAGTCGCTTATGGTTACAAAAAAGAATTTACCAAAGCCATAGAATCCCTGAACAAGGCGGCATCATTGGATCCTAACGATCCTCAAGTGCCAATGTTTCTCGGCGTAACATATCAGAATATGGGGGATAGTTTGAAAGCAAAAGAGTATTTTGCTTCATCACAGCGACTAAATGCGAATCAAAAGAAATAACTCAGTCCAAATCAGGAAGCGCAAGCAACGGAATATGCGTATGAAAGGCTAATTTCTTGGTGTTACTTTCATGAGTTATCATGTCAAGAAAGGAATGTTTGCGGGGAATATTTACAATAATATCGGCTTTATAGGTTGTTGCGAAATCATTGATACATTCAGCAATATTTTCTCCTTCAATAGTGTGATAAGATAGCTTTATTCCTGGAAGCACGCTCGAATAATCCATCTTCAATGGACTCTCAGTATCGTTTGCAGAATTGGTTTTATGAACCATATTGACAACTGCAACTTCACAGTTAAACAGTGTTGCAAATTCATTCAGAAATTTGAAAGTCTTGGGATTGGAAACGCCCATATTATCACTCGCAAAGAGTATCTTTGAAGGAGCTTTGAATTCAGTATGTTCGGGCACTATCATTACCGCATGATCCGCCTTCCTAACCACACCGGTTGCCACACTTCCGATAACCAATTCGCTGATTCGGCTGACACCACGAATGCCAAGAACAGTAAGATCGGCATCAAGATACTTGATCTTGTTTGCAATCTCCTCAACAGAATACCCAGGACTGCTTTCTACAACAATATCTATGTTATGCTTTACTTTTAATTCATTGACTATCTCATTCAATTTAGAATTATTGATGCCTTCCAGCTCTTCTGGAGAGATAATGATGACAGGCATTTCGGTAGTGCTTACCGGAACTTCAAAAACATGAAAGAGAACGACTTTGGCTTTCAGAATTTCAGCAATATTCACAGCATAATGAAGTGCATTGAAAGAGTTTTCGGAGTAATCAACAGGGACAAGGATAGTTTTCATAATATGTATTTTATTTTGTTAATAAGTAATCAATGGATAGTACATCCCATGCTGATGGCAGGAGAAGAAGTGCTATTAATATGATTAATCTTCGGAAGACATGTTGCATATCCCACATAGGATTGAGCATTGCCATGGCTATCGAAACGATTAATAAATCAAAGCCCAACAGATAAAGAATATAGAATTTAAAAATGCCTGCTATTAAACATACACCCCCCAATAATTCCACATAAGAGGTGAAGAATGCAGCTAATTTTAGAAGGGAATGTGGAATATTCTTTGCTCTCATAGGAACTTCAAACGTTTCATAGACACCTTTGATTTTTATCTTGAAAACTTTGTCGTATCCTTGAGCGAAAAAGAGTATTCCGAGGAACACTCTGAGGATAAAGGCAATTGCGATTTCGTTATAAATAATCATTCCGCAAAATTAATAAATCTTTCAAATAAAAGGTTTGTGATTATAATTCAATAAGAAGGTTTTTAAATAAGGTAGTTACTTTGACTTCTGCTTCTCCTGCGACTTTAAGGACTTCCTCATGAGTTGTTTCTTTCACTTCATCAGGAATTCCTGAATTGGTTATTATAGCAACGGCAAAACAATTGATGCCAAGATGCCTTGCAGCTATTACTTCCGGCACAGTTGACATAGCAACTGCATCGGCTCCTATCAAATGAAGATATTTGTATTCTGCTCTTGTTTCTAATGAGGGACCATGGACAGAAACGAATACACCAACATGCGTTTTGATGGATAAATCTTTTGAAATCTTCACTGCTTTTTGAATCAAATCCTTATTGTAAGGAGTGCTCATATCAGGAAATCGAATGCCAAATTCAGGATTGTTAGGACCTATTAAAGGATTGCCAGGAAGGAGATTGATATGATCATCAAATATCATTAAATCGCCCACATTATAGTTTGGATTCAAGCTTCCACTCGCACAAGAGAGGAACAAAGTATTTATTCCAAGAAACTTCAGAACCCTTATGGGAAGGGCTAATTGCTGCATCGAGTATCCCTCGTAATAATGAAACCGTCCTTGCATCACTACTACCTTCTTACCTCCAAGTTTTCCGAAGATTAATTTCCCATTATGCCCTTCAACAGTAGAAACTAAGAAGTTTGGAATGGAAGAATAATCTATCGAATGACTTATCTCCATTTCATTCACCAAACCTGCCATTCCGGAACCAAGGATAATCCCTGCTTCCGGCTTCTCTTTGAATTCCTTTTGAATGAATTCAACTATTTGCCTTATTGCTTCTGACATATTCTAAAATCTGTTTATTAAAATTCTTTTCATCTTCCTCAAAGAACTTTGTTTTGATCGGGGCATAATATAAAGGAGATATTGAAGCTAAAAGTTCTTGAGACAAATCTGTAAGTCGCATCAAATCTTTTTCTGTAGTGAGGATAATTTTTTTACTGTTTGAAATGGAATTATACTTATTCGCAATGTCTTGAATATCCTTATCATTGAATGAATGATGATCTGAAAAGAATGAGGTATAAATCTCCTTAGCCGATAGCTTCCAATGATCAGCAAAGGCTTGTGGATTGGCAATACCTGATAAAACGAGGATAGAATATTCACTTAAAATAATTTCAGAATCCCTTGCTGAAGTTTCAATTCCATTGGCTTGATAGTGTTTCAAATTGCTATATTCAATAGTACTGAAATAAACTGATTGATGCCTATTAAGATGAAATGAGTTCTGAATCTTTTCTCTTTCATTAATGGGAAGATCTTTAGGACATTTAGTAATGACAATAATATCCGCCCTGTTCTTTCCGGTCTTCCATTCCCGAAGATTTCCGGTTGGTAACATGAAGTCCATTTGATGAAAACTTTTATATCCCATCAATAAAATAGAAAGCCCGGGGACCACTGAACGATGTTGATAGGCATCATCCAAAAGAATAATTTCCGGATGATATTTCTGAATCAATACTTTAATCCCTTCCACCCTTTTCTCACAAACAGAAACAATAATTTCCGGGAACTTATGCTTGTATTGCTTGGGTTCATCGCCGATAAGAACACTTTTTGCATTCGTTGCGGCAACAATAAATCCTTTCGTCCTTCTTCCATAACCCCGACTAAGAGTCGCGACTTTATTATCATTCTTTAAAAGCCGGATAAGGTATTCAGTCATAGGAGTTTTACCGGTGCCGCCTGTTACAAGATTCCCAATGGATATTATAGGCAGATTGAACTTCTCGGAAGGCAAGGTCTTAAAATAATACAAGAGATTCCGAACAAGAATTAGTATTCCATAAAGAATGGAAACAGGCAGAAGAAGGATGCGCAGCACTTTAATCATAAGGTGCGCAAAAGTAACTATTCTTCCTTTATTGAATAAATAAGATTTTATTTCTTAATCTAATAGGATTGTTTTTTGCATTTCTGAAATTTTTCGTATTTTTGCAGCCGGAAAGAGTAATTTGATTTTAGTTAAGAAGGAGGGGACGAAAATCCCCTTCTTTTTTGAAGGTAAGCAAGATGCAAAAGAGGGAAGAAGAATTGGTAAAATACTTAGTCAATGAAAAGATTAAAGAGTTGGGAGGATTCGTTGTGGAAATAAGTTTTGGAAAGAATAAAATTGAGATAATGATTGATAAAGTGAATGGGTTGACAATTGATGATTGTGCAATTTTATCAAGGCATTTGCATTCTGGATTGGAAGAATCTGGAATATTGGAGGCTTATGAGGTGGAAGTATCATCTCCCGGCACAGGGAATGCATTTAAAGTCATAGAACAATATCATAAATATAAAGGATGGAAAGTGAAAATAATTACTATGGATGGGAAGGAAATTACAGGGATTTTGGAAGATGTCGAGCAAGAGGAAATAACGATAAAAGCAGAAATCACTGAACGAATTAACAAAAAAAAAATGAGCAGAGTGGAGCATACAACTGTTTTGTTGAAG
>JABDAW010000026.1 GCA_013288905.1 Bacteroidota bacterium
GCCGAAACGATCAGGCGAGGTCATTATGCCGCTCCCGATGCCTCTACTTAGGCATAGAGAATGGTGGAAATTTTGCTACATCAAAATTTCCATGATTTAACTGTAACACGATTTATCAAAAGATACAACTTGCGCTCCCCTCTTCCCCATGCAATAGTGTCCCGACATTAAAGGAGATACTCATGGAAAATTTAACTAAGAGGCAAGTTGCCCTGGCATTTTTTGAAAAAAGCCCAGAACTGGCGGAGGTCAAAGTAAGTTACAAAAGAAGGTTGCAAGTAACGTATAAAATTACGACTTCACGAGATTGTTACGACCTGTTATATTCGCTCTTTGACAAAGACACCTTTGCGTATCGGGAAGAATTTTTAATCCTCTTTTTAAACCGCGCCAACCGAGTTTTAGGATGGGCGAGGTTAAGCATAGGTGGCATTACAGGCACAGTAGTGGACCCAAAAATTGTCTTTGTTTTGGCATTAAACACTGGAGCCTGTTCGATTGTGGTAAGTCATAATCACCCATCGGGAAACATCAAACCGAGCGAGGCTGATATACGACTTACAAAACAGATTAAAGAAGCCGGAAAACTGCTTGAAATCCTGTTATTGGATCATCTGATTCTAACGCCGGAAGGGGAATTTTTCAGCTTCGCAGACGAGGGCATGTTATGATTATTTTGCCGTAATCATTGTGAAAATCCGATCTAAAATGGTCGGATTTTTTTATTATGAAAATAGCAATTCAAACTTAAAGAATGTGCGAATTATGTAACTTATTTATGGAATTATATAACACTCACCCTTTCGGTTAGTAGTAATTTTGCAGCATTGAAAATTTAAAGATAATTGAGTAGAAAAATTTAAGAAGTTAACTATTAATATGAGACGATTAAGCATAATTTTTATCCTAACCATTAATGTTTGTTTTGGTCAAACAGACATACAGGTGTTGCCTTATGATAGTAAGGGAAATGTAATTACTAAATTTGATAATCCTGTTCTTCAGTCGAAGCTCGATAGTAGCGTATCTTTACTGGCGCCTTTGGTTAATTCTAAGGAATTTGAAGATTCATTTTTAAAGATCAGATGTTTGAGAAAACATTGAAAAAGTAATTGTGAGATCATTGATATGATAAGGTCCGGTCAAGAAAATTATTTGAAATCGAAAAGTATGATTGATTTAAAAGTGGCATTAGATTACTCTTCAAAAAATGAAGTTTGTAGTACAGATAAAAATGGAATTATAAATATCAATATGCAGTATGCTTATAAGGATAATGTTGAAGATTTATCAGCAGAATTACTTCGCGAATATTGCCATGTCTTAGGCTTTAAAAATTCTCCTCTCAAAGCTCGTCTTCGGGTATATACTGTGCCTTATAGGATTGAAAGGATTGTAGCAAACCAACTTCATAAACAAGCTACAGATAAGCTTGCAAAAAATATTATCGTACAACATATTAATTTGGAAAATGAAGAACATAAAAGTCATAAATAGACATGAAAATGGGTATTTGAATTATGTAAGTCTTTTCAAAAATTATATAACACTCACCCTTTAAAGTTAGAGTAATTTTGCGGCGCGAAAAATATTCACAATTGCGCCTTTAGAAATAGAAATTTAAAAGAAATAAATAATAAGAAAAATGAAAAAAAATTTAGTAATTATCACGACAGTCATTGCACTGTTAATCTTCCCGAAAGTAAATTTCGGTCAGGCTCCTGTCATAACAGTTGAGCCTATTAATCAAACCGTTTGTGCTAACAGTTCTGTAAGTTTTATGGTAACAGCAACAGGAACAGGACTTTCCTATCAATGGAGAAAGGGAAATGTAAACCTAATTAATGGAGGAAATATTTTGGGCGCAGACTCTGCTGTCCTTACTATCAATCCGGCAAGCTATCCTGATGTTTCTTCCAACTACAATGTGATTGTAACGGGAGCAAATTCTTTAAGTGATACATCAACAAATGTTTCATTAGCAGTTAATGATAATCCAAACGTATCTATTGCGAATGGACCTACAGCTTTCTGCTCCGGTGATTCGGTATCTTTTGATGCAGGAGTTCAGTCTTCATATAATTGGAGTAATGGTGCAACCACTGAAATAATCAACGCAGTAACCGGCGGTCAATACACAGTAACTGTTTCAAACAATTTGGGATGTACGAATACTGCTCACAGACAAGCTACTGCTTTAGTTGCCCCCGCTCCAAATATCTTTTCGAGTGATCTTTCTAATATTTGTAATGGCGGTTACGCAACCTTGTATGTGGGAGCTGCTTTCTCTGCATATTCATGGAATACAGGAGATTCTACTCAATTCATTGCTATAAATACAGGAGGAACTTACACCGTTACAGTTACAAATTCAAATGGATGCACAGGTACTACCAGTCAATTGGAAAATATTATGTTATCCCCTACTATTACTACAAATGCCGGAACGATTATTTGTTCAGGAAATTCTGTAACATTGGATGCAGGTTCATTCACATCTTATCTTTGGAACACAAGTGCTACTTCAGAAGCAATCATCGTTAGTACCACAGGTACCTATTCAGTTACCGTAACAAATAATTACGGATGCACAGGAACAACAAGCCAGGTAATTACTGTTAATCCATCCCCTACTCCATTCATTTCCGCAAACGGAGCAACAACATTCTGCACAGGTGGTTCTGTAACGTTAGATGCCGGAGCGGGTTATACAATTTATTCATGGAATAATGCCGCAACCACTCGCACCATAAATGTTTCATCCGCCGGAAGCAATAGTGTGATTGTTACCAATAGCAATGGTTGTTCTGCTTCATCGGCAGCTATTAATATTATTGTGAATACAACTCCCACCATTGTATTATCTGGTAATTTGAATGCTTGCCCTGGTGGTAATTCAAACCTTATTGCTTCGGGTGCTTCGACCTACTCTTGGTCTCCTTCAACAGGAATGAATACCACAACGGGTGCCTCTGTAAGTATTCATCTTCCTTCCTCCAGCCCTATCACTTATACAGTTACTGGCTCGAATACTAATTGCAGTACTTCAATGAATTTTACTGCAACAATCGGTTCACCTGCCTTCACATCTACTTATACCAATTGTCTTTGTTTTGGGGATAGCTCCGCAACCGCCGCGATCAGTGTTACAGGAGGAGGTTCGCCATATACTTATACTTTAACCAATACTCTTAATAATACGCTTATCAATTCCTCAAACAAAAACATTAATAAGTTGGTAGCTACACGTTATAAAGTTCAGGTTACAGATGCAGGCGGATGTACTTCTGCAATGTCATACATAATTACGACACAACCTTCTTCTTTGGCATTTAGTTATTCTACTGCCAACATTAATTGTAATGGAAATAATAATGGGGTAATAACTCTGAATGCCAGCAGCGGAACACAAGGTGTATCTCCAAACCCGCGTTATTCCTATACAACCAATGCAAATGTCACCACTCCTACTTACACAGCAGGAACATCCAATTCAAGCAGTTATTCATTCACATCAATGCCCATAGGAACATATTATATTAGAGTAAAAGATGCTAACGGATGTTTATCTGCAACAACAAACACGGTTATCATTTCTCAGCCAGCATCCATCACTTTTACTGATGTTGTAGTTTCATCATCATGCAGCAGTAACACAGGGAAAATTATTCTATATACTACTGGTGGTACTGGTGCTTATAACTTCAGTAAGAATGGTGGCATCACTTGGCAAACTGCATATACATTCTCTAATTTGGCTCCAGGAACTTACGTCATGTTAGTCAAAGATGCGAATGGTTGCCAGAGTGCAATTCAGAATCTAACAGTAGGTTGCAGTGGCAATAGGATCGCAGGTAATGTATCAGCTTCGGGTTCTACCTACGAAATATATCCGAACCCTGCGCATGATAATTCAATCATTGAATTTCAAATCGCTGAAGCCAATACCCATGTATTGATAGAGTTTTATGATTTATCAGGAAGCAAGATAGCTGTTTTATTTGATAAGGATGTCGCGCAAGGTGTCATGTATCAGGTGGAAATAAATACAGAAAGCCTTCCTTCAGGGATATACTATTATCGTATCTTTAGTGGAGACAAGATTCTTAACAAGAAACTAATTGTGTTGAAATAAATTTATTGAATTGATGTAGTCTCAATACCATATGTTTGAGGCATTAAGACTACTATATTCATGTATGAATTATGCAACTTATTTAAAGAACTATATAACACTCCCCATGTGAAGAGGTAGTAAATTTGCAACATGAAAATTGTTTCGCAATCGAGCCGCAGGAAGCGGAAATTTAATAACAAATAAATAATAAGAAAATGGAAAAAAATCAAGATCAGAAAGAAAAGGATTCCGCAACAGACGAAAGAAATTCTGCAAGGAACGAAAGAGATTCCGCAAAGAATGAAAGGGACTCTGCAAAGAACGAACGCGATTCAGAAAAGAACGAACGTGATTCGATCAAGGATGAAAATGATGATTCATCTAAAAACAAATAAAATTAAAATTGGGCAGCCCTGCCCTATTGGGGCTGTCAGATTTAATTAAAAATTAAGAATGCCGGAGCTACACGGAGGTACCACTGAACAGAAGCCATGTGAAATCAGGGGTTTAATAATAATGTAATAATTTTAAATTTAAGAAAATGGAAAACAATGTAGCAACAGTGAAGAAGGAACAAACTAATGGTTCTTCTAACGTGAGTCAGAAATGTTCTGATCATCACAATAAGGCAGCAAAGCATCATCAGGAAGCTGCAAAATTTCATCTTGAAGCAGCGAAGTTTCATGATGCTGGTGAAAAAGAAAAAGCTTGTGAAAGCAATGTGAAGGCTCGCGGGCATTCAAGCATTGCTCACGATGCTGAAAGAGAGGCGGCTAAACAACATGCGTTGATTAGCTAAGATGTAAAGAGAAGTTTTTGTTAATATTGGTTAGAAGAGGAGGAGTCCGGCATTCTGCGGGACTCTTTTTTAAAAAGAAACAATAAATATTATGAATGAAAAAAGAATCTTCGGGGCGGTGCTTACTGTCCTTGGAATAGGCGGTTTGATCTATGCCGCAGTATTATTTGTCAATACTTCAGGTGGCAATAAAGATGTCCGAGCGCTTGCCATTTACGGCATACTCGGCATAATATTTTTTATTGCAGGCATTAGCTTGATACGCACTACATCAGATGAATCGAAATAGTTGTAAAGACTTATTGTTCGGTTCTTATTGATGATAATTTCAAAAGTATTAAAGAATATCGGGAATCTATTAAAAGAAACATTTAATGAATTCATTGATGACAGTGGTTTAAAATTAAGTGCGGCATTGTCCTATTACACGATATTTTCATTGCCGCCATTACTTCTTATTATTATCTCCTTATGCGGAATATTCTTTGGAGACAAAGCTGTGAATGGAGAAATCTTTAGACAAATAAATGGACTTGTGGGTTACGATGCCGCAAAACAAATAGAGGAGATACTAAAGAATATAAGGTTATCAAACAACAATATCTTTGTAGCAACTATAGGTGGTATTATTTTAGTAATCGGGGCATCCGGTGTATTTACAGAGATACAAGACTCCATTAATTATATCTGGGGCATCAAAGCGAAACCGAAACGTGGCATTAAAAAGTTCATAACAAATAGATTTATGTCATTCTCAATGATTGGTTCGGTAGGGTTTTTATTGTTAGTAGGGTTAATAGTAAATTCCTTAATGGAAGTCTTAAATAAGAGATTACTTACCCAATTTCCAAATGACAGATTCTATTTATTTTACATCATCAATATTGTCTTGATGTTCGTTATCATTACTATTTTATTTACTCTAATCTTCAAGACATTGCCCGATGGAAAGGTGGTCATTAAAGATTGTTTAATTGGTTCATGCTTCACAGCATTTCTTTTTATGCTCGGCAAATTCGCAATCAGTGCATACCTAAGCAGTACGTCCATCGCAACTACGTACGGGGCTGCCGGCTCCATAATCCTCCTTTTAATTTGGGTTTATTATTCTTCAATCATACTTTACTTCGGTGCTGTTTTCACCAAAGTTTATGCTACAAATCACGGGCATAAAATTATTCCCAATGATTATTCTGTTATGATCATAGAGCAGAAGATTGAAGTCGAAGCAAATTTGGATGTAATGAATGGAAAGCAGGCAGTGTAAATCTTCAACAACAAAACAATTATTACTCTAAATATGATGAATGCTATTTCGAAACCAGAAGCCAAACCAACGGTGGCAAAAAAGTCTTTCTTTCGCAAGACGAAAGTACGGGTGTTATTAATAATTATAGCTGTCTTGATAGCTGCACGAATTATTTTGCCATACGTCCTGTTGCATTATGCAAATAAAAGCCTTGCGAATATGCCTGGCTATTGTGGTCATGTGGATGATATTGATGTTTCGCTGTATCGGGGAGCTTATAAACTGAAGTGCCTCTATCTTGATAAGTCTGATTCTTCTACGAATGTTCTGACACAATTCTTTGATGTGGACCTGATTGATCTCTCACTTGAATGGAAGTCTTTGTTTCATGGAAGGCTTGTTGGAAAAGTTATTTTGGAGCATCCATCTTTGATAGTTACCAAAGATAAAACCGACCCTTCAAAAGTCGTTAATGATACCAGTAATTTCAGGACTTTATTTAAAAGTTTTATGCCTCTTAAAGTGAACAGCCTTGCGGTGAATCGCGGCGTTATTCACTACATTGATGCGGAATCTCTTCCTAAGGTAGATATTTTTATGACCGAAACTTATGTCCTTGCAGAGAATCTTAGCAACGTTATTGATTCTACACAACTCCCGTCCAGCATTCATTCAACTGCGAATATGTCTGGCGGCGCGATGCACTTTGATATGCGCTTAAACCCGCTTGCTGCCGACCCTTTGTTTGAGATGAAAGTAAAATTAGAGAATGCGGATATTACTTTGTTTAATGATTTCTTTTTGGCTTATGGAAAGTTTGATATTCACAGGGGGAATTTTGGATTATATGCTGAATTCTCTGCGGCTCACGGGAAGTTCATCGGGTATGTGAAGCCTGTAATCAAGAACTTAGATGTCGTTGGTCCCGAGGCTCATAAGCATGGAATTTTGCATCTTTTGTGGGAAGATATTGTAGGGGCGGCGGGAGTCCTGTTGCGCAATCATCCGCATGATCAGATAGCTACAAAAATTCCTATCGAAGGGACCTTCAAACAGTTAGATAAAATAGATACCTGGAGTGCGGTTGCCATCCTCCTTCGCAATGCTTTTATTCAAGCTTTGATTCCTTCCATTGACAATGAAATCAACCTTAATTCGATTAACAACCCTCCGAAGGATGAAAAGAAGAAAGGTTTTTTCAAAAAGATATTTGATAAGAAGAAGGTATAGGAATAAGGGTATAAGGAAATAAGGGTATAAAGGTATAAGGAAAATATATTTTAAGAGAGAAGCAATGAATAAATTTCGTAGAGAAGCAGATAGAATTTTTGAAAGATTAGTAGCCATTGCGACGGCAATACTTGGGCATAGGGTCACTTTTTTTATTGCTTTAATCACTGTCATATTTTGGTTTTGCAACAAGCGATTTTATACGCAGGACATTCATTATATGGTGGGTGATGTAATTCTCGGAGTTACATTTTTATGTTTGTTTATCATTCAAAAATCTTTCAACCGTTTCTCTGCCGAGCTTCATCTGAAGATCAATGAATTGGTTGCATCACATGAGGCTGCGAATAACTCCGTTATTAATTTAGAAGAGAAAACAGAAAAGGAAATCACGGCTCTTTCCAAAGAATATGATGAACTTCTTATCCTGGAAAAGAAGATTGAAGATAATAAATAACATTCTGGAAGAAGCCGCGAATAACACAAATTTAAAACATCATTAATCCCTCCTTTTGACTTCTGATTTCTTTCTTCCCAGTTTAGGTTCGTTCTAACTTCATGGGTCACGGGTAGCAAGATTGCGTGTGGACGGTCAACTTTCAGTTTGGTGACCGCCACACGCAATCTTGGGGGAAAGGAATTTCCCCTGACCCCTTTCTTTACACTCGGCTCAAAACACAAAAGCATTTTCCGTCGGACCGATAAATCGTACCGACAGAAAATGCTTTTGTGTTTTTCGCCTTCCTATAGATAAAGCAACGAATCTTTGGCTTTAATTTCATGCTTCATTAAATCCAAAGATTCGCCGCTTTAAACAGATTTGAGACTTCTTCTGAAAAGCATTATTTGGCTTTTCAGAAGAAGTCTCTGTTTGGCAACCAAAATCAGAATTGTTTACTTCCCTGCTGTATTGCATAAGCAAGAAAGTTTCACAACCCTGATTGTTGTTTTCGCCAAGGCAATTGACTAAAGCAACAGAGTTATGATTTTACTTCACGTCGTTTCGATAAAACCACAACCCTGTTGCTTTAGAAAAAATTCGGCTATAGCCACCCTCCAATTCTTGTTTGCCTTAGCCCTTTTGCAAAGGACAAAAGGCTTTACTGCAAATGGGCAGGGATGCTATAAGGTTTACAAAAAAAATGAAGCTCCACCCAGAGTGAATTCTGAATGAAGCTTCAACAACGAAAAAAACTTAAAATCCTCGGGGCAAAATTAAGAAATATAAGCGATACTCATAATACCGCTTTTTTGAATGTGCTCAGAAAAATCAATTAGATTTACATTCGTCACATATCAGGGATTCGCCGAGTTGGAAGTGCCGATCAGATAAACCAGCAAACCAATAAAGAGACCGCCACCCGCGCACAATAAGGTGGTACCAGTTACGGCTTTGGAAACCTTACCATCCCAAGTAAGGGTAGCCATCTTATACCCTTCAAAAGCAGCATTAGGATAACCGGATGCAGGTGCAAATACAGTACCTTTGTAGGCATCTAATTGGTCTTCATAATACCTTTGCCACTTTGCCGGATCGGTCTCGGTCATAGCCGGCTTTTCAACTGATGTTTTGCCCAAATGCGAGGATGGGCTGCAGGACACGAACAACATACAGAATGCTGCGAAATACAATACATAAACTTTTTTCATTTTTTTAATTATTTTTTGTTACGCCTACTTGGTCAGGGCATCGGCATATCCCTTTTATTTTTATAAATCATTTTTCTGATTTGTATAAAAATAAACTGCGTGGGTAATTTCATTTATCCGAGATAGAGGTACTAGAATACCAGAGACTTAGACAAACAAAACCCCACGCATGGCGCGAGCATTTTGCTTCTTCTCAAGTCTCATAAAAATTTCTAGTTTTCTATCCCGAGAATCCGCTTAACGCAATTTATTTTATGTATTCCTTTTTTACATCATATATTTTCTTATTTATTTCCTGCCCTTGGGGCTTTTGCTTAACGGCAGCAAATGTACGACATTTCCCATTAATCCTGCAAGTCAGGTACTTATATTTATGATCTCCTTATGGATATAACCCCCTTTTATTGGCTTAAAATGCCCTATTTCAGGGCTTTTCAGGTATTTCCTTGCCCTTCCCTATTTCCCCATGCTATGCTCTCCAAAATTTAAAAATATAGAGAGTATGAAAAGTATTAGTTCTTTTAAAACCGTATTTGAGAAAGCCGCGTATGGCGGGAGTTACCATACCGTATTTGATGATTTCCTAACTATTTGTATTTGTTGTTTCAGTATCAATCCCGAGACAGGCAAGTCTTTTTATGAGGAGGAGTATTTGAGTATTATTGAGCCGTACAAGAAGCGAGGAACGCTAAAATATTTCCCCGATTTGTTGGCGGAGTTGATTATTTTTATGGAAGAAAATGTGAATAATTCACAGGGCAACGACTTGCTCGGAGATTTTTTTCAACAGGAGATTACACATGGAAGAAATGGGCAGTTCTTTACACCCTTTCATGTTTGCACAATGATGGCGCAGATAAATTTGGGAGAAGAAACTCGAAGTATGAATGTACTTGACCCATGCTGTGGGAGCGGAAGAATGCTCATGGCTTGTGGCAAACATGCAACATTTCGACATACTTATTACGCAACTGACATTGACCCGTTGTGTATAAAAATGACTGCGATCAATCTTTTCTTGAATGGATTAAAAGGAGAGGTAGTATGCGCAGATGCCCTAATGCCGGACGATTTCAGGTTCGGGTACAACATTTCATTTTGTCCTTTAGGCATTCGTAAAATTGAAACGAAAGAAGATTTCATGATCTGGAAAATCAATCAAAACACTTTCCCGAAAAATAAAGAAGAAGAACCGAAGAAGATTGAAAATCTACAGCTCAAATTATTCTGAATCATTCTAAAAGCCACATACCACGTGGCTTTTATTGTAATATCAATGTATGGATTCTTCTTTAATTTAGCTAATTTAGCCGCCTTTTAAACCATTCATGTTTCATAATTTGTTTTCTAAAAACAAAAAATATGAATACAATAAATACATCAATTAAAGAGTTCATTGGGCACTGTACTTTTGAAAAAAATCTTAGTCAAAAAACTATTAAGTTTTACACCATTGATTTAATGCAATTCAAAAAATTTCTTATCGAAAGAAAGTACCCGATTGAAGTTGAAAAGGTATCAAAATTTGAGTTGAGAAAATACCTTGAAGAAATTGCTCATCTCAAACCAAAATCTATAAAAAGGAAAATAGCTACCTTAAAAGCAATGTTTAACTATCTAGAATTTGAAGACAAAATAACTTCAAATCCATTTAGAAAAATGCGAATAAAGATCAAGGAAGAAAAGAACTTACCTAAGGTTATGGACATAGCGGAAATAGAAAAGATTTTTAAGATAGCATATAAAGATACAAATCTAATAAAAGACAAAGATACTTATTTATATTTTGAATCAGTCAGAAATATTGTTGTAATAGAGTTGCTATTTTCTACTGGTGCCAGGGTATCAGAGATTGCCAACATTAGAGCAGAAAACTTAAACCTTAGTTCTGGTGTTCTATTGATAAAGGGCAAGGGAAATAAAGAAAGAATTATTCAAATATGTAACGAAGAATCTTTAAAAATTCTGAATGAGTATTCTCATCTTTTCAAAGATAAAATTATAAGCTCTGGAGGATTTTTTCTAGTAAACCGTTTTGGTGCAAAATTATCTGATCAATCAATAAGAACCATAGTCAAAAATATTGCAATAAAGGCAGGGGTTAATAAACATATAACACCACATATTTTTCGCCATTCTCTAGCTACATTATTGCTTGAAGAGGATGTGGATATTCGATTCATACAAAAAATACTAGGACATAGTTCAATAATGACTACTCAAATTTACACCCATGTAAATAAAGAAAAACAGAAACAAATTCTTATTGCCAAGCATCCTAGGAAAGATGTAATAATTTATCACTGCTGAATTTATTTTAATAATGCTTTTTTACTATTGTATCTAAAATAACAAGAAGTATTGGGGCAAGAAAAGAGATAGAAAATTTAATCACCTTAAAAATATCTAATAAGGGTACCAATCTATATTTATCAAGATACTTAAAGGTTTCTAACAGCATTAAATATTCTTGAGGATCATCTTCGTGATTTATTTTTGCATTCAGGCTTTTAGAAATTTCATCCAATTTGCCTTTAATTTTTTGCTTAATAATTTTACTGATTGAATTTGCGGGAACAAAAAATGAACTTGCGATAGAAACGCTATAAAGACAAATTAAAAAATATGAAACAGCATTAACATAACTGTTTGATGAAATAGTGATTTGCAGCCAAAATGGAACCATAACAGAACCTGCACTAAATCCAAATGTTGTACTTAAAATAAATTTGTATAAAAACGATAGCCCGCCATGCTTATCTGAGCTAAAAACTGACCAACAAAGAACATGATATTTTTTTAATATAATTATTGAATGAATAGTTTTAAATACGCCCCAAAATCCAAACCCAACCGTAAAACCAATTTGTAAAGCTAAGAATACTGAAAGCCAAAATATAGGGTCACCGTAGCCTTGATTTAAACCTAATTTTTTATAGACCTCAACACCAGAAAACACAACACCACATATTATAATGGAAAACGAAACACTCATAATATACCTAAATTTATCATTTGAATAAATCTTATTGATAACGGTCGATTTAATTTTGTCGCTTGATTCTATGTTTTGCCGTAAATCCTCTTGGAATTTTTTATATGAAAGCTCCCAATTTACAATAAGTACAGGTCCTAAAAACAACCATGTACCAGCAATTATCATTGAAATAAAAATGATAGGTTGATAAATCATTAATTTACCTTTTATAATAATCATTATCAAAAATAAAATATAAAAAGGAAGACCAAAAAGTATAAAGGAGGAAAGTGAATGAGATTTTATTGGTATATGTTTTGTTAACCAAATAGACCCTTTCGTAAAAAAAGAAAAATTATAGTTATTCATTAAAAAAGACCCTTAATTATTATTTTGACAAGATTTATAGGGCTAAAATTCCTTCTTTCGCCCATCATGAGTTCAATACCTTCTTTTAAAATTTCAGGATCTTTTTGGCAAGCACGAATAGCCAAGTTTGAAAAGACTGTTCCCATTAAATGCTTTGTTGTATTATTTATCTTATAGTGCTTATTGAAATTTCTTTTAAAATTTTTTTCAAACGATTTTAAACCAATAGTTAACTCCTTTGAGTTATGAAGTTTATTATATATGTGATCAGATAAGGATTTTCCAGCATACATGCCATAAAAGATTCCTTCACCAGTAAACGGATTTATCATAGAAGCAGCATCTCCAATTAGTACCTTATTAACTGAATTAACAAGTGGAGGCATTTCACATCCATAGGGCAAAATGTAGTTCATTTTTGATTCATGAATAACTTTTATTTTTATTTTTCCATTTAAATATTTAAGATAAGATTCAAACATTTCATCTAAATTCAAATTACGTTCCTTGAGTTTACTAACATCAATTCCTACTCCAATGTTTGCATAATTTTTATTTATAGGGAATAGCCAACCATATCCGGGGTTTATTTCTTTTAAAAAGTCTAACCTTAAAGACATTTCATTGTAACCTTCCATCTCACAATAATACCTTATTGCAATTCCTGTGTTGTTATCGGAATTATAGGGAATATTTAATACCCTTCTCAATTTGCTTCTTGCGCCATCCGCACCTATAACCACTTTACATTTTAAAACCAATCTATCATTATCCTTTTTTATAATTACATCGGTATTAAAAATACCTCTATCCTCAATATTTTCAAACTCAAACTCTTCAAGTATATCAACATTTAGTTTACGTGCCTCTAGAATTAATCCATTATCGAAATCAATTCTTGGAATAACAAAACCCAAAGGTTTCATAGAACCCATTTTGGGTAATGTGGAATTGAGTTCGTATCCATTTGGACTTGATATTGCTAACTTTTCAATTGGTTCTTGAGAGCTAAATAAATGATTTAGTCCTAATTCAATAACTATTTTATGAACACCAGGACCCAATCCGTCTCCACAAGCCTTGTCTCTAGGGAACTTTTTTCTGTCAATAATGCAAACTCTTAAAGAAGGATTAAGTTTCTTTAAACTAATTGCGCAAATAGATACTGAAGGTCCTCCTCCAATAATTACAACATCGTATTCTTTTTCTTCCATTTTCTTGCTCAATAAAGGATAACTAAAGGTTATCTAAATTTCACTCTAGTAAAACAATTACAATAATGGATAGTGATAGGGTATTTACTAATTATCCAATTTTTATTTATCTAAAAATGTTTAATATATTTGGCAGAAAACGATTTGCCGACAAATCTCTATTTTTCACATTATTGTTTGGGGTATTGTTTGTTATTGCATCCTTCTTTGATAGAACGCTTTTTATGGGTGATAAAAACATAGGCTTATTTGAACATCCAACAATTTGGTCATTCATAATTTTGCAAGCTATTATACCTTATAGTATTTCAAAAACAATCAATGGATTTTATAGGCTTTTGAACAATAATGAAATCTTTGATCCAAAAGAAAAATTATCTGAGTATATTCAAATCGTAAATAAGCAAACCTTACTCCAAACTAATATCAGTAGATTTTTTTACTCTTCTTTTGTTGCAATTGGATTGATTTGCTTCATATGGAATTCTTATCAAAACCAGTTGCCTTATACATTTGTGGGCTTTGATTATTGGGATTCTTTTTACCACCCTTTAGGGTATTGGATAACACGAGTATACAAATTTTATCTTTGGGTATTTTTCTTACCAACTTTAATTCATATTCAATTGGTACTTCTATATACTTTAAATTGCCTTTTGAAGAATGCGATAAAGGAAAAATTTATTATTCTTAAACCTTACCATCAGGATGGATATGGCGGGACTGGAATTATAATTAAAACCCTGATAAATCCACTAATTCCAATTTTATTAGTTACTGTCCTTTCTGTAGTTAGCGTTCTATTAATTCATCATAAGTTAGGTGCTACACCAATAATTGGTTTGTTCGTAATCTGTTTATTATTAATAACGATTTATCTAATCCCTGCGTTAAGCCTAAATAACATAATCAAGTCTGAAAAGAAAAGACAACTTGAGGAAATAAACCACACACAGGATTTAATTTATTTATCATTGATTAATAATAAGGAAAAAAATACTATCTCATCAGATGCAGAGACGCTTGATGCATTATCTAAAGTGGCTTTACAAATAAAATCCATATCAAATTGGCCATATATTAAGTTGGTCGCAGAATTAGTTGGGATTATAAATATTCCCGCATTATCTCATTTTATCTACCAAGTAATATTAAAAAAATAATTTAAAGTTTCATAATTTATGTTTTTAGAAATTTGTTATAGCCTAAAAGATTCAACAATAGAGTTCCCAGCTTCTTGATTATTTCCTTTAGAAACCTACAAATAGATTCAATAATTTACTCCTCGCTTTTCCCTAATTCCTTAATGGCACTTTCCACAAAAAGCAATTGTTTTGCATTCATGATGTCATAAGTATTAATATCATTAATAGTGGTTACTTTGCACTTTGGTAAATTGCGTGAAGAAAGATAAGTGTTTCTATCAATATTAGATAGGATTACCAAAGTCTTTACTCCTCCTAAGTTTAATCTCTTCAAATTTTCATTAAAAGTTTTTGTATTAGGGGTATCAATATTAATAGAATCAATCAAGGTAATAAAATTATCCTTAGCCTTATAAGACAGTGCGGAAATCCGAGCTAAATTCTTTACCTTCTTATTAAGCTTGAAACTGTAATCCCTTGGTCTTGGACCAAAAATACGACCACCACCTTTCAACAAAGGTGATTTTGCACTACCACCTCTGGCACCACCAGTACCTTTCTGGCGTTTCAGTTTGCGGGTACTTTTATGAACTTCAGCTCTCTCCTTAGATTTATGAGTACCTTGTCTTTGATTTGCCAAATATTGCTTTACATCCAAATAAATAGCGTGATCATTTGGTTCAATCCCGAATACACTTTCCGGAAGACTATAAGTTCTGCCAGTTTCGTTACCTTCAATATTTAATACTTTTAATTCCATTATATTATTTTTCTAAAATTAAGTAAGCCCCTTTGTGACCTGGCACAGCACCACGAACAACAATAAGGTTTTTATCTGCGAGAATTTTTACAATTTGAATATTCTGAACCTTCACTCTGTCAAAACCCATTCTACCAGCCATTCTCATACCAGGAAAAACTCTTGAAGGATCAGAAGAAGCACCCATAGAACCTGGAGCTCTCAACCTATTATGCTGACCATGAGTTGTTCCGCCAACACCGGCAAATCCATGGCGTTTTACAACACCTTGGAAGCCCTTACCTTTACTTGTTCCGATAACATCAATATATTCACCTTCAGCAAAAATATCAGTATTAAGGACATCTCCAAGTTTCTGCTCGGTAGTAAAATGTTTAAACTCTATAGTCTTAACTTTAGCTGTGGTCTTTGCTTTTGCAAAATGTCCTTTGAGAGCTGCAGATGTTTTTTTCTCTTTTTTATTATCAAATGACAATTGAGTGGCAGAATATCCATCTTTCTCTTTTGTCTTAACTTGAGTGACTACACATGGTCCAGCCTCAATAATGGTACAGGGGATTGACTTACCGTCAGCATCAAAAATGCTTGTCATACCAATTTTTTTTCCTAACAATCCAGACATAATAATTTATAATTTATAATTCGTTCATCAAACTTTTATTTCAACTTCCACACCACTGGGCAGTTCTAATTTCATCAATGCATCAACAGTTTTGGCAGTAGTGCTGTATATATCCATCAATCTCTTATAGGAACATAATTGAAACTGCTCCCTTGCCTTCTTATTTACGTGTGGAGAACGAAGGACGGTAAATATTCTTTTTTCAGTTGGTAAAGGAATTGGTCCGCTAACTACTGCACCTGTAGCTCTTACTGTCTTTACAATTTTCTCTGCAGATTTATCTACGAGGTTATAATCGTAAGACTTCAATTTAATTCTTATTTTTTGATTCATTCTTATGAAGTTTTTTATTCAATAATTATTTTAGGAAACATTTTCTGTTTTACCCTTCACTTTTGCTACAACTTCTTCAGAAAGACTTTTTGGAGTTTCTGAATAATGGGAAAATTCCATAGTTGATGAAGCTCTTCCTGATGTGATTGTACGTAATGTAGTAACATAACCAAACATTTCCGAAAGAGGAACTTTTGCCCTGATTACCTGTCCTCCGGCTCTTGTATCCATCCCTTCAAGATGTCCACGACGTTTGTTCAAATCACCCATTACATCACCCATATATAAATCTGGAGTTACAACCTCTATTTTCATAATTGGTTCTAATAAAACAGGATTAGCTTTTCTACAAGCCTCTCTAAAAGCAATCTTGGCAGCAATTTCAAAAGATAAGGAATCAGAATCCACTGCATGGAAAGAACCATCATAAAGTCTAACCTTCATACTATCCATTTGATAACCAGCTAATACGCCATTTGACATTGCTGAAGCAAATCCTTTTTCAATAGAAGGAATATATTCTTTTGGAATAGCTCCGCCTACAATTTCATTGATAAATTGTAGTCCGACTTTCCCTTCATCAACAGGTCCAATTTCTATTGAAATATCAGCGAATTTACCCCTTCCTCCCGATTGCTTTTTATATAATTCTCTATGTTTAACGGTTCCTTTAATAGCTTCTTTATAAGCCACTTGAGGGGCACCTTGATTACATTCCACTTTGAATTCTCGACGCAAGCGATCAACAATTATTTCAAGATGCAATTCACCCATTCCGCTAATAACAGTTTGACCTGTTTCTTCATCTGTATTAACTCTAAAAGTAGGATCTTCTTCAGATAATTTACCTAATGCCATCCCAAGTTTATCAACATCAGCTTGAGTCTTTGGTTCAATAGCCAAACCAATAACAGGTTGAGGGAAGGACATAGTTTCTAAACGAATCGGAAAATTGGGATCACAAAGTGTATCACCAGTACGAATATCTTTAAACCCAACTGCTGCAGCCAAATCTCCAGCTTCAATTCTATCAATCGGACTTTGTTTATTAGCATGCATTCTTATAATCCTTGAAATTCTTTCATTCTTCATAGTCCTTGTATTTAAAACATAAGAACCAGCATCGAGTGAACCAGAATATACTCGAAAAAATGCTAACCGTCCAACAAATGGATCTGTCATGATTTTAAAAGCCAAAGATGCAAACTTATCCTTAGCATCAGGTTTTCTTTCCTCCTCCAATTCTGTATTTGGATTAATTCCAGTAACAAAATCAACATCCATAGGAGAAGGCAAATATGTAATCACCGCATCCAACATGGTCTGCACACCCTTATTCTTAAATGCAGATCCGCAAAGAACAGGAGTAATAGACATTGCAATAGTAGCTTTTCGAATTGCAACCATCAATTCATCCTTAGTTATTGAATTTGGATCCTCAAAAAACTTTTCTAATAAATGATCATCATATTCAGCAACACTTTCGACTAACTTTGCTCTCCAAACTATTACTTCTGCCTTCATATCATCAGGAATCGGAATTTCGGTATAGGTCATTCCCTTTCCAGCTTCATCCCAAATCATTGCTTTGTTAGTTATCAAATCCACAACTCCCACAAACATTTCTTCTGCTCCAATAGGCAATTGTAAAGGAACTGGATGTGCACCTAATCTTTCTTTAATTTGTTTAACAACATTTAAGAAGTCAGCACCAGCTCTATCCATTTTATTGACAAAAGCAATACGAGGAACTTTATATTTATTTGCTTGTCTCCAAACAGTTTCAGATTGCGGTTCAACACCTCCAACAGCACAAAATAAAGCTACTGCTCCATCTAAAACCCGGAGAGATCTTTCTACTTCAACTGTAAAGTCAACGTGGCCTGGAGTATCAATAATATTGATTTTATATTTTTCATTTAAATAGGTCCAGTAGGTAGTAGTAGCAGCCGAAGTAATTGTAATTCCTCGTTCCTGTTCCTGAACCATCCAATCCATAGTAGCAGTCCCTTCATGAACCTCTCCTATTTTATAATTAACCCCAGTGTAATATAGGATACGTTCGGTTGTGGTCGTCTTACCTGCATCTATATGCGCCATAATCCCGATGTTCCTGGTAAATAATAAATCGTTTGCCATTTTATATTGAGTATTTACTCCTTTTATCTTATTTAATTATCTATTAAAATGTGCAAATGCTTTATTTGCTTCAGCCATTTTATGTGTATCCTCTTTTTTCTTAACGGCAGCACCTTCACCTTTGGAAGCTGCAATTATTTCACCAGCTAGTTTCTCAGACATTGATTTTTCATTTCTCCTGCGCGAATATAATAGCATCCAGCGGATTGTTAATGCAATCTTTCGATCTGGACGAACTTCTGTTGGAATCTGAAAAGTTGCTCCCCCTACCCTACGGCTTTTTACTTCAACAAAAGGCATAATATTATTCATTGCCTTTTTCCATGTAGCCAAGCCATTCTCTTTGGTTCTTTTTTCAACGATTTCCAATGCATCATAAAATATATCATAAGAAATACTTTTCTTTCCATCATACATCAAGCAATTCACGAATCTCGTTACTAATCTATCATGAAATTTTGGATCTGGTAACAACTCCCTTTTCTTTGGTTTTGACTTTCTCATTTTTGTTAATACTAATTACTTTCTAATTAAAACTTCTTATTTCTTACCTCCTGGTTTTGCGGCTGCTTTTACAGCACCTGCTTTGGGCTTCTTAGTTCCATATTTACTTCTTCTTTGGTTTCTTCCATCAACACCAGAGGTATCCAATGCACCACGAATGATATGGTATCTTACTCCTGGTAAATCTTTTACCCTACCACCTCTTAATAATACTATGGAGTGTTCTTGCAAATTATGTCCTTCACCAGGTATATATGCAGTAACTTCAAATTTATTAGTCAGCCTCACCCTCGCTACCTTTCTCATTGCTGAATTAGGTTTTTTAGGAGTGGTAGTATAAACCCTTGTACATACACCTCTGCGTTGTGGACATGACATCAAGGCTGGAGATTTGCTTTTCTCAATAATATCCTTGCGCCCTTTTCTTACTAATTGACTTATTGTTGGCATTCTATTTTATATAATTTTATAAAAACCCTTATTTTTTTGGGACGGCAAAGATACATCAAATTTTGTAAATGACAATGCTACTCATAAATATTTCTTTATTTTTGGTTATAATTTTGTCTGTTTTGAAGTTCTCGATACTCGGAAAGCCTTATCATCAGGGCATTATCTTCAATTATTAAATATTTTTATCTTTGACAATAATAATTTGTAAAGCCTACATATTTTTCGATAATTGACATTCAAAACTTCCTAAATCCTGATTTCAGACTTTCGAAAATATTATTTTCAACAGACTTCCTGTAAATCATCTTTGAAAAAAGGGGAGCACGGATGAGCCTGATTGTTTATTAAAAGACATCCTCCCGAAATCTAATATGGGATCTCCTGTGATTTTGTAAGATTATCAAGTGATCCCGTATGATCCTCCAAAAACCTTATAAGATTCTCCAGTAATCTTATAAGATCATCCAAAAACCTTATAAGATTCTCCCGTGATCTTGTATGATCCTTCCAAAATCTTATAAGATTTTCCCGTAATCTTGTAAGATTCTCCCGAAACCTTATAAGATTTTCCCATGATCTTACATGATCCTTCCAAAACCTTATAAGATTTTCCTGTGATCTTGTAAGATCCCTCCAAAACCTTATAAGATCCTCCTGTGATCTTGTAAGATTCTATAAATGGACATTTTAAAGTTATTGTGATAATATTAGGTGAATCCTATAAAACAATACCGCCCCCTCTTTTCAGAGGAGGCGGTATTTTTAATTGACAAATATCAATTGATTATTGAACCATAATCTTGGTTACTAATTTCTGATCATTTGTTTCAATGTTAATGAAATAGAGGCCTTTAGCAATGTTTGTAAGACCTAATTCAACTTGGTTATCACCGATTGCAGAAGAATGAACTTCACTCAAAATAGTTCTTCCTGTAATATCTACTAATTTCAACGTATAGTCATTAGTATTATCAGAAGAGAAAACTACAGTAGCATGGTCATTTGCAGGGTTAGGATAAACATTCAAACCAGAAATGGTATTGTTGTTTGCATCACCTGCTTCTATTCTCGCTGCACTGAAGAATTGAGGAGCACTTGGTCCAGAATTCACAGAACCATTCGCTGTGCAATTTGTCTGAATGGTCCATGAATAATTATGAGCATGGGTTAATCCAGAAAATGTATAATGAGAATTAGGAGCGAATGTATAAGTGCCATGTACAGTTGAAGTTGTTAAATCAGTAAGTACGATAGTATATCCAGCAACACAAGCAGGTTGGACCCAACTTGCATAAGCTGAATTAACCGTAATCTGTGAAGTTCCAAGATTGGATGGAACAATACAAGAATTACTCAATAATTCACAGGCAACACCTGTGCAGCCATTAATCGTAGTGATAGTTACGCAATAATTTCCTGGATTTCCTGGGGCAACACTGATTGAATTTGTAACTGCACCGGTACTCCATAAATAATTATAACCTGCTTGAGCAGTTAAAGTTACATTACCACTATTTGAGCAATAAGTAGCAAGACCTGTTGCAGTTAAATTGGTATTTGGTCCTGCATAAATCTGAACAACGTGAGAGGCAGTAGCAGTGCAACCACAAGCTGTAGAAACCGTTACGATGTAATTACCAGCTGTTGTAGCAACTGTTGTTTCATTCACACCACCATTACTCCAAGCATAAGAAGCAAATCCTGCCCCAGCATCTAAAGTTGGATTTCCAGTACAGGAATTGAAACCAGGATTAGCGGTCATAACCGGAGTTGGTTTAGGGCAGAAATTAGAGCTTGTTGTATATGAAGCCTGACCATTGCAACCATTAGAATTTGATACTGAAACAGTATAGGTTCCAGGAGCAGAGATATTAATGTTTTGAACGGTTTGACCAGAACTCCAAGCATATGTCGTGAAACCAGCATTAGCACTTAATACCATTGAGGTAGCAGTACAAGCTGCTGGAACTTGACCTGGAGTAATTGTTGGAGTTACAAATGAGTTAACAGTAACAGTAATCGAAGTTGATCCTGTACATCCTGTAGTATAAGAAACAGTAACAGAATAAACACCAGAAGCAGTGATTGGAGAACCGTAAGACTGGGTAACAGCACCATTACTCCATACGTAGGTTGCATAAGTATTTATGACATTCAAGTTAACAGAGCTACCATTGCAGAAAGTAGTTGGACCACTTGGATTAATAACTGGAACTGGTGCCGTACCAACAGTAACTGATTGATGAGCAACTCCTGTACAACCAGCAGCGTTTGAAACAGTAACATAGTATGTTCCAGTTGTTGTAACAGCAATTGATTGAGTTGTTGCTCCATTGCTCCATGAATAAGTCGTAAATGAACCTGTAGTTAAGGTCACAGTACCACCTTGACAATTTGTTGTAGGACCAGTAATTGAAGGAACAGGATTTGAACTTACCGAAATAGTTGTGCATGCAGTTCCTACGCAACCATTGCTATTTGAAACGGTAACACAATAATTTCCTGCAACAGTAGCTGAAATTACACTGTTATTACTGCCATTGCTCCAATGATAAGTAGCATAAGCACCAACTGTTAAATTAGCAGCACCACCAGCACAAATTGCTGTAGGACCACTAATTACAGGAGTTGGATTTGCATTATTTGTATATTGCTGACATACAGAACCCATACATCCGTTTCCATCAGTAACAGTTACACAATAGTTTCCAGTTTGATTAACAATGATTGCAGAATTGTTACTGCCAGTGCTCCAAGAATAGCTCGCCCATTGACCAGCACTTAATGTAGTTGAAGTTCCATTACAAGCTGATGCCGGACCAGAAATTGAAGGAGTTGGATTTCCATTAACAGTGATATTAGAAGTTGCCTGATTTGAACATCCGTTACCATCTGTATAACTATAGGTATAGGAATAGGTTCCAGCAACATTATTATATGGATTAGGAACTGACCATGTGCCACCCGCTGGTGAACCTAACAAAGAAATGTTTGTTCCTGCACAACCTATAACATCTCCTGCTGTTACTGTTGGTAATGGATTAATAGTAACGGTAGTGCTGGCAGAACCCATACAACCATTACCATCAGTAACTGTTACACTAACATTTCCTGAAGTATTAACTGATGTTGTTTCTGTGGCATCACCATCACTCCAGCTATAAGCATTCCAAGAACCAGCATCTAAAGTTACAGAGTTACCTTGACAAGTACTTGTATTGCCAGAGATAGAAGGAGTTGGATTATTATTAACAATAACATTTACGCAGGTAGAACCTTGACAGCCATTATCATCAGTAACTGTTACGCAATAAGTATCAGAAGCATTAATAAAGACTGATTCATCTGTTGAACCACCCACCCAATTATATGCTGCCCAAGTGCCAGCATCTAAAATTGTTGAACTACCATCACAGAAACTTGTATTGCCAGAAATTGTTGGAGTTGGATTTGCATTAACTATTAAGGTTGCACATCCTACACCTACACATCCATTATTATCAGTAACAGTAACACAATAATTGCCACTTGTAGTTGCGAAAATAATTGGATCTGTACTTCCTGTGCTCCAAACTGGTGAGCCACCACTGATTATATTTGTAATTGCATCATAATAACCTATTGCAGCTGAAGAACCATCGCAAATTGAATTATTTAATGCATCAATAACCACAATTGGAGAAGGATTTGCATTATCAGTAACATCCACACAAGCCATGCCTGTGCAACCATCTGAATCTGTAATAACTACACAATAGGTTCCTGTAGAAGAAGCTGTTATTGCCTCACTGATTTCGCCATTTGGGCTCCAGGAATAATTATCCCAAGTACCTGCGTCTAATGTAACAGAACCTCCATCACAAAATGTAGTAGGACCACTTGCTGTAATTGTAGGATTTGGAACAGGATTAACTGTTACTTGCTGACAAGCTACTCCAGTACATCCATTACCATCAGTTACAGTTGCACAATAATTTCCACCATTTGATAAAGTTATCGTTTCAACTTGATCTCCAGTGCTCCATAAATAGGATGCCCATGTACCAGCATCTAAAGTTACATTACCGCCATTACAGAAAATTGGAGGTGAGCTATAAGTAAGAGTTGGATTTGGACTTGCATTAACTGTAACATCAATTGCAGATATACATGTACATCCGTTTGCATCTGTCACAGTAACTGAATAAGTACCACTTGCAGCAGCAGTAACAGATTCTGTTACATCGCCAGTACTCCAGATATAAGAAGCAAATGAACCGGCATCTAAGCCAACAGAACCTCCTGAGCAAAAGGTTGTTGAACCAGAAGGTGTAATAGAACAAGAAATACTGTTGTTGCCACCAGTTACAGTATGACAAGCTGTTGCTGTACAGCCCCAGAAGCTATTAACTGTAACACAATAAGTTCCTGCTGTAGTAACTGTCATATTTGGATTTGTGGAACTATTGTCCCAAGTATAGCCTGTTACACCGAAACCGCCATTTGCAGTAAGGTTTACACTACCTGAATTTGCACAAGTCAAATTACCTGTTTGGCTAATTGAAACTGTAGGATTAGGTAGTGCAATTACAAAACGATAAGCAACGCCTGTACAACCAAACTGGTTGGTAACAGTACAAGAATAAAAACCAATGTTATTGGCAGTTGTCATTTGTGTGTTAGCACCATTGCTCCAACTGTAAGAAGAATACCCTGCACCTGCATCCAAGGTAACATGACCTGAACACCATGTAAATGGTCCATGTAGGTGAATGATAGGATGTGGGCTTGGATGAACAGTTACTTGAATCGAGGCAACTCCTGTGCAGCCCTGATTGTTAGTAACGGTAACCCGATAATTACCGGTGAAAAACGCATTGATTGATTGCGAATTTGCCCCGGTATTCCAGTGATAATGGGCATAATTACCTGTACTTAAATGTACATGACCGCCAGCACAAATGGTGGTTGGACCATTGGCTGTAATCGTCGGAGGTACTTGAATAGTACATCCCAAATTCATTTCACTGGGATTTGCAACAACCGAAGTAGCTTCGGTGTAAATAGAAGGAGTCCCATTCCCTTCATTAATTAATGTTTTTGCTGTCAAGCTGTTACCGAATACGGCAAGCACCAAGCAAAGGATGACTGGTAAAAGTTTTAATTTGTTCATTGATAATTTATTAAATTAGTTATTAATTTTCGCTTACTCTAATAGGTTTTCGGCATCCCCTTTTTTATTTATTTTATAATTCTATTAATCATTAAGAAACCAAAATATAATAAAGGTAGCAATCATAATTAACCTAGTATTTGAAGTTAATGAAATTGCGACCTCTCTATTGTTAATAAAAGTTACATGTGGAGTCCTTGTG
>JABDAW010000027.1 GCA_013288905.1 Bacteroidota bacterium
TGTGGTAAGGCAAAACCTATTCCTTAATCATCCGATAAACAGTGTCGAAAATATCTTCAGAATTGGGCTTTGAAAAGTAATCTCCATCAGAGCCATAAGCAGGGCGATGAGGATGCGAAGTGAGCGTCATTGGCGCAGAGTCGAGATGATGATAGCCATTGTGAACTTCAAGGACCTGCTGCATCATGTAAGCGGTTGCACCCCCAGGAACATCTTCATCAAGGAAGAGAATGCGGTTGGTTTTTTGAAGGGATTTAAGAATGATTCCATGAACGTCGAAGGGCAATAAAGTCTGCGCATCAATGAGTTCGCAGGAGATATTAAATTGTTGCAACTGCTTCACCGCATCCTGCGCTATCCGGCACATGGAGCCATAGGTAACGATGGTAATATCGCTGCCTTCGCACAGAATTTCAGGGACACCAAGAGGTACTTTGAATTCACCAAGATTGCTTGGAAGTTTCTCTTTCAGTCGATAACCATTTAAGGGTTCGATAATCAAAGCGGGGTCATCGGAAGCAAGCATGGTATTGTAAAAACCAGCAGCCTGTGTCATGTTTCGAGGCACAAGAACATAAATTCCACGCAGTGAATTAATAATCATGCCCATAGGAGAGCCGGAATGCCAGATGCCTTCAAGGCGATGACCACGAGTGCGAATGATCACGGGAGCCTTCTGTCCGCCCTTGGTTCGGTATTGAAGAGTAGCAAGATCATCGCTCAAAATCTGTATCGCGTAAAGCAAATAATCAAGATATTGAATCTCTGCAATAGGTCTCAAACCCCGCATAGCAAGCCCGATTCCTTGTCCTGCAATAGTTGCTTCACGAATACCGGTATCGGTAACTCTTATCTCGCCATATTTCTCTTGCATTCCTGCAAAACCCTGGTTAACATCGCCAATCTTTCCAAGGTCTTCTCCGAAGGCAAGCACCAAAGGATTGTTATTGAAGATGAAATCGAAATTAGCTTGAAGAATTTCTCTCCCATCCATCATCGGGGCATCATCATTATAGATAGCCTTGACCTCATTCACCTTTATTGCCGCGTCTTTTGACTGACTATGGACGAAGGAATTGTAGCGATCGAAGTTTAATTCTTTTGCTTTATATTTCCATTCTATTAAAGCATTTTTAGCTGGTATCTTTTCATCAATTACTAATCTCAAAACCTTCTTCACAGAAGATATTACTTCTCTTCTTGAAGGATCCATGAAGGCGGTTAGTTCTGATTTCACTTTGTTGATGAAAGCCTCATTGATGCTTGCTTTTGCTATCTCATCAAAGAGATTGGTAACTTCATTAATCTCGGTTTTTATCGGGTTATTAAAGTCATCCCAAGCCTTCTTCTTACATTCAATAACATATTTCTTAGCATGGTATTCTATAGCATCTAATTCTTCAGAAGTTGCAATAGTATTTGCCAGAATCCACTCCCTGAATTTCTTTATACAATCGAATTCTTCTTCCCAGGCAAGACGTTCTTTGCTCTTATATCTTTCATGCGACCCTGATGTTGAATGCCCCTGTGGTTGCGTCATTTCCTGCACATGGAAGATTATCGGAATGTGCTTTTCACGACAGATTCCAATACCTTTTTCATACATCTCACACAGCCCGGCATAGTCCCAGCCCTTGCATGTATAGATTAAATAACCATCCTTATCATCCGTCTTTTCAAAGCCTTTCAGAGCTTCTGAAATACTCTCTTTGGTAGTTTGATATTTCTTGGAAACAGAGATACCGTAGCCATCATCCCATATAGAAATAGCCATCGGAACTTGCAGAACACCAGCCGCATTAATGGTTTCAAAGAAGATGCCTTCACTGGTGCTGGCATCACCTATAGTGCCGAATGCCACTTCATTTCCATTAATGGAAAAGTCTGTGAATGGCTTTAATTCAGCGTTGTTGCGATATATCTTAGAAGCATAAGCAAGCCCCAATAGGCGTGGCATTTGAGAACCAGTCGGGGAAACATCGGCTGATGAATTCTTCATAGCAGTAAGCTTCTTCCAACTTCCATCAGGGTTAAGGCTTCGAGTTCCAAAGTGCCCATTCATAGAACGCCCTCCGGAAGCAGGCTCTAATTCCACCGAAGGATTGGCATATAATTGAGCAAAGAATTCTGTAATGGAATACTGCCCGATAGCAAACATAAAAGTCTGATCACGATAATATCCTGAACGGAAGTCGCCATCCTTGAAAGCCTTAGCCATAGCCACTTGAGCCACTTCTTTGCCATCACCAAAGATACCAAACTTTGCCTTGCCGGTAAGCACTTCTTTGCGACCTAATAAACTCGCCTGGCGACTTTCGTTTACTATTCTATAGTCATCCAAAATGGTCTTCTTAAAATCTTCAAACGACATATCCTTTGTTGTTTCCTTTAATTTATTCTCCTTAGCCATACTCTTTTAATTTTGATTCGACAAAAATAGAAAAAAGATATTTGATGAAAAAATGGCATTTGTCATATATTCATTTTCTTAGGAAAGAATACCCATGATTGCTTTCGCTTTTAGAAGACATTCTTCGTATTCTTTCTCTGGAATGGAATCAAAAGTAATCGCGCTTCCAACCATAAATGAAAGGTACTTATTCCTGGCATTATATAAGATACTACGTATGACTACATTAAAGTCAAAGTCCCCGTCAGGCGTGATGTAGCCTACCGAACCGGAATATAATCCGCGTTTAGTTTTTTCATAATCTTCAATAAGTTGCATTGCACCTATTTTGGGTGCTCCAGTCATCGAACCCATGGGGAAAGTTGTCTTGATTAACTCGACAAAATCAATATCTTCTTTAGCATTGGAAGTTATGGTTGAAATCATCTGATGAACTTGCGGGAAAGAATATATTCCGTACAATTCCTCTACCTTCACAGTTCCTTTATCAGCGGTTCGTGATAAATCATTCCGAACCAAATCAACAATCATTACATTCTCCACCTTTTCTTTAGGATCATTAAATAATTGCTGCTTCAATATTTTATCGTGCCCTTGGTTCAGCAAGTCACGCCGGAAAGTACCTTTGATAGGTTGGGAAATAATTTTATTTCCTTTCTTCATAAGAAATCTTTCCGGACTTGCGCACATTAAATAATGATCTTCCATTCGATAAAAACAAGAGAACGGCATGGGGGAGGCGGCATTTAATTTGACATACATCAGGTAGGGATTACATTCAAAATCTTCAATAAAGAATTCCATGCAATAATTCATTTCATAAATATCACCAAGAGCGATACGCTGCTTAATTTTTTTGACGGTTGAGATGTAATCATCCTTAGAAACCCTCTGTTGAATGAGAGGTTTGGAGTTTTCATTGGCTGAAGGAAGGGTATTATTTATTTCATTAAATACTACATCAATATCATGTTCCGAATAATTATTTCGATAATGAATAACTACTTCTCTATCCTTCATTTCAAACAATAATTCGGGATGAAAAAAATGAACCAAAGGCATCTCGACTTTATCAATATTGTCTGATGATAAATGTTCCAATTCATTCTTCAAATCGTAACAAATAAAACCGAATGCCCATTCACAATTCAAGAATTTATTAAGATAGTTTAATCCCCCATGACCTTCAATAAAATGATTTGCTTTAGAAGAAATTCCAACAAATAATTCGTAATTCTTATAAATACTCCCATTATAATATTCGTTACTGTCCAGATAACAGACGTAAGGATATTTGGCTATCCAATAGATCAACTTATTCTTGAATTCTTTGGAATTATTTGTGAAGGTTTTCTTATTAAGCATTGTGCAAAGCTACTTCAATTTTCGTTAAGTGTTTCTAAAGCACAATTACTAAGTTCGATTCTATACCTAAATGCATTAGGTTAAATGGATTTGTTTATTAAATTTTTTTTTGCAAAGTATTGCCATTTCTAAAATTATTTGTAATTTTGTGCCTTGATAATTAAAATACTAACATAAATTTATACAAGTAAAATGAAAAATCTGAACATTATTAAAACAGTTGTACTAATAGCTCTTATTGTTGTTGCCTTTACAACGCAGGTTTGGTCCCAAGACCTAATTAAATTTTATCAAGGCGGAAAAGCCGGGTATAAAGATAAAAGTGGAAAAGTAATAGTTGAAGCCAAATATACCGCTGGCAGTGATTTCTTCGACGGCATGGCACTGGTATTGGAAGGAAGAAAACGTGGATTTATAAATGGGAAAGGTGAAGTACAAATTCCTTTTGAATATGATGATGCTTCTATATTTGTCAAAGGACTTGCTAAAGTTGGCAAAGCAGGCAAGTATGGTTATATCAATAAGCAAAACAAAGTTGTTATTGAATTGCAATACGATCTTGCGGATGATTTTATTAATGGAATGGCACGAGTAAGTAAAGATAAGAAGTTCGGTTTTATTGGTACCGATGGCAAAATTCTTATTCCTTTAAAATACAACAATGCGCATAATTTCTCTGAAGGTGTTGCAGCAGTTAAGGAAGACAAATGGGGCTTCATCAATGAAAAAGGTAACTATGTAATTCCTGCCAAATATGATGATGCTGTTACTTTCTATCAAGGCAATGCAGTCGTAGCAGAAGGTACAAAAAGATATTATATTGACCATGAAGGAAAATACATAAAAGATGTTCCTAAGCATGAGGAGGAAGAAGAAATGATGCATAAAAAAACCTCTGGTGATAAAGATCAAGAAATGGATAAGAAATAAACCATTGAACAAAACTTATTCATATAAAGAAGCAGGTTTAGTCCTGCTTTTTTATTTCCATTAATCGAAGAGAATGGAAGGGTTAATTAAGAAGTCAACAGGAAAGTTATATTTAATTAGATGTAATGACGGGAGTATAGTTAATTGTACTATTAAGGGTGCATTCAGACTTAAAGGTAGTGTAGCTACAAACCCTTTAGCGGTGGGTGACAGAATAGAGTTTGACTATGAAGAAAATGATAAAGTGGGTGTAATCAAGACCCTTCTTGAACGGAAGAATTACATCATTCGCAAATCTATTAACCTCTCAAGAAAATCACAAATCATTGCTGCTAATATTGACATGGCTTTTCTTGTTGTGAGCCTGTTTAATCCCTGCACTTCCACAGGTTTTATAGACAGATTTTTAGTAACTGCCGAGGCATACAGAATCCCTATAACTATCGTCTTTAACAAAAGAGATATATACAATAAAGGAGCCATAGAAATCCTTAATGAAACAATGCAATTATATAAAGACATAGGTTATGATTGCATTTCCATCTCCGCCTACAATCCTGATGATGTGAATAAAATAAAAGCTCTCATGAATCACCGAGTCAATCTCTTTTCCGGGCAATCAGGAGTGGGTAAAACAACTCTTCTGAATGCTATTAATCCTCTTCTTAATCAGAAGACTGCATCTATATCTAAAGCTCACTCCAAGGGTGTGCATACTACTACATTTGCAGAGTTATTTGAAATAGAAAATGGAACCTTTATCCTTGATACTCCTGGCATTCGCGACTTCGGGATGTATGATTTTAAGAAGGAAGAAGTAAGTCATTATTTCCCAGAGATGCTGAAGATATTAAATGGATGTCGGTTTAATAATTGTCTACATATTAATGAGCCGGATTGCGCTGTGAAGAAGGCTGTCGAAGAAGGTATAATAAGTCAATCGCGTTATTATAATTACCTTTCCATTTTAAATGGAGAGGATATTTATAAATAATATTTTCGGATGAGAGCGGTCATTCAAAGGGTATCCAAAGCATCTGTTACGATAGAAGGAGTTATCAAATCTTCAATTAACGATGGTTTGCTTATTTTATTAGGTATTGAAGATGCTGATTCGATAGAAGATATCGAATGGCTTTGTGCGAAAATAGTGCGTCTTCGTGTCTTCAGTGATACTGGTGGATTGATGAATTTATCCATTCAAGAAGTAAATGGGGACGTATTAATCATAAGCCAATTTACGCTATTCGCGAGTACTAAGAAAGGCAATCGTCCTTCCTATATTAAAGCTGCTAAACCAGATTTGGCAATTCCTCTCTATGAGCTCTTTCTTAAACAAATGAAAAAGGAATTGGGCAAGGAAGTTTGCTCCGGAATCTTTGGTGCTGATATGAAAGTGGAACTCTCGAATGATGGTCCCGTTACTATTTTCATTGACACTAAGAATAAGGAATAATTAAAATTATTCCTTGTCTATTTTCAAGGAAGTCATTGTAAGAGAACCAGCAACAGGTTTATCATTAAACAAACTTACAGTCTCATTTTCTTCCTTCAGTGCCAGGGCATATAGTAAGGGTAAATAATGTTCAGGAGTAGGGATGGCAAGGTCAAATGCCTTCCCTTGGGATTTGTAATTAATCAATTGCTTGTGATCGTTGACGAGAATAAACTTCTTCATTTTCTCACTGGCTTCTATTGCCCAATCATATCCATAAGAATCGGCATTCAATTTATTCCAGGCTATCATTCCAAGATTATGAACCATGTTGCCACTGCCTATTATCAGCACCCCTTTCTTTCGAAGTGAAGCCAGTTCTTTTGCCAATTGATAATGATATTCCGCCCCTTGATTATAATCAAGACTCATCTGAATTACCGGAACATCAGCCATTGGGTATAAATGTTTGATTACGCTCCATGCACCATGATCAAGACCCCATTTTTCATCCAGACCGATGTCTGTTTTATGCACCATATTTTTTGTTTCACTAGCCAGTTCAGGGCTGCCAGGTGCAGGGTATTGCACATCAAACAATGTTTGAGGAAACCCGCCAAAATCATGTATAGTCCGAGGCTTTTCCATTGCTGTGACAAAGGTTCCGCGTGTTTCCCAATGTGCCGATATACATAGAATAGCATTTGGTTTAGGAATTGTTTTCCCAATGTTTCTGAAACCTGTCACGAATTCATTTTCTTCGATGGCATTCATCGGGTTGCCATGTCCTAAGAACAACACCGGCATTTGTTCGGTATTGTTGAAGGGGGCTGTCATTTTGTTAAGTTCATTTAATTTCATCGCCGTACTTGCTAATGGTAATAACCCAATAAATTTTATAAACTGTTTCCTGTCCATAATTGGCAAGGTCTCAATCAAAAATTATTCCGGAGTTTCTATATTCCGTTTCTTGATCTTGCGGCTGCCCTCATACAAATCAAACTTCATGAAGCGACATTCCAATGCTCCATTAAAGACCGTTATTTTCTTTGAAGGATGCAGCCCGATGTGCTTTGCTGCTTCTGGATTAGAGGTAATCATCCAGGCAGTATATCCCGGGAATTTCGCCTTCAACCTGTTGCCGATACTCTCATATAATACATTGACATCCGATTCCTGAAGTCGTTCCCCATAAGGAGGATTAAAGAATACTGTGCCCCCGCCAGTCGGTGGAATGAACTGATCGAAAGGAATACAATCCACCTTAACTTCATGTCCTAATTTGGCATTGTCAAGACTTTCTTTTGCCATTGCCACAGCTTCAGGATTAATGTCAGAACCTAAGATCAAGGTATTCAGACGATGGTGCCTTTTGGTATAAGACTCATCCACAATATCCTTCCATAATTGTTCATCGAAATCTCGCCATCGCTCAAATGCAAATTGCTTGCGAAAGATTCCCGGAGGAACATTCTTAGCCATCAATGCAGCTTCTACCAAAAACGTTCCCGAGCCGCACATAGGGTCAATAAAGGGTGTCCTTTTATCCCATCCTGAAAGAAGAATCAGACCTGCCGCAAGGACCTCGCTGATAGGGGCTTCCATCTCGCCTTTAGGACGATAGCCGCGCTTATGAAGCGACTCGCCGGAGCTATTAATCGAGACCGTACAAACATCCTTAGAGATGCGCACATGGAGGCGCAAATCAGGGTTCACAGTATCAACGCTTGGGCGTTTGTCATATTTACTTCTGAATTGATCGCAGATGGCATCTTTGGTCTTCAAGGCAACATATTTGGAGTGGTTGATGGCAGATGAAAATGTTACCCCATCAATGGCAAAAGTATCATCCACGGACATATATTTCTCCCAATTCGTAATCCCTATTTCTTCATACAAAGCTTCCTCGTCAGGGCATTCAAATTCCACGATAGGCTTCAGGATTTTAATGGCAGTGCGGCAATACAAATTAGCCTTATATAAGACCGCCTTGTCCCCTTCAAAATATACTGCACGCGAACCTAAGCTGATATTTTCCGCACCCAGACTATCCAATTCTTCTGCCAGCACCTCCTCCAAACCATGCAAGGTGGTAGCTACGAATTCTTCTTTCTTGATTTGTTTTTCCTTATTATTTTTTTCCTTCATAGCCGGTGCAAAACCAGTTTATATTATTAAATCCAATAACCGGCATCCTTCCAAGAAATCAGTAAGACGGTATCGTCTTAATCTAATTCCTGATTATTCTACGATAAATCGCTTGGTGCTTTTATAATCCCCTATTATCAATTCCATGATATAGATTCCTTTTGCCATTCCATTTTTATCAATGTCAAAGCTGTTAAGATAAGTTCCTTTATCTTTTGTTTCATTAAGAAGGATCGCCTCATTCTGCCCCGTAACATTCATCACTTTGATTATTACATTCGCTTTTTGGTTCATGGAATAATTAACCGAAATTGTTCCTGAAGCAGGATTAGGGAAGATACTGAAATCAGTCCCGTCATTAACATTGGCGGCAGGAATTCCGGTAGTATTTACTACATAAATTCTTCCCTTCATTCCCATCGAATAATGATTTTGGCAAATGTAATAATGAGGACCCACAGAAAGCGAAGAAGCCAAAACCGTTCCACCTCCGAAAGGCACCGTCATCCCTCCGAAGGGGGCGTTTGCCGGAGTAACCCAATTAGCATAAGTAACTTCAACCGCATCATGAATAGAAGCAAGGGAGAAGACAATAGTGTCCGTAGTATTAACACTAATACTATCGGGAGAGAAGGTATCACCAGAACTGAAGATAGTCCATGTATGGCTGAATCCAATCAAGGATATACAGGCAAACATAATTGTTGTAAGGATTTTTTTCATTTTTTTATTTATTAAATTATTTATGGCGGCAAAGATAGGAAATCAATTAGGAATTAGTTTGTGCAATCCAAACTCGTTTTGTTACCTCTTTTATAAGTTTGGGAATGGACATTAACAAAAATGCCAACCAAAATTGCCATTATAATTTTCTTTATCATGATTCGATATTTATTATTAAGCCACAAAATTAGGAAAAAGGTAAGGATTCCGGCAAGGGGACTTCCGCTCGAAGGGAAGAAAAATTCCCTTTTTACACTTGAAAATCGGGTTTTATAACTGGAAAATAGTCGCAGGAGACATCTTCTTATTAAAGGTTTGAACGGTTTTAAAGAAGGTTTGAACGTGCATTGATAACGTTTGAACGTGCATTAAACTCGTCTGAACGTGCATTGAAAACGTTTGAACGTGTACTGAACTCGTTTGAACGTGTATTAAAAACGTTTGAACGTGCATTGAAATCGTTTGAACGTGCATTAAACTCGTTTGAACGTGCATTGAAATCGTTTGAACGTGGAGTAAAAATATGTCTTTTTGGATTATTGGAACAAGAAAAAGCCACGAACTTCATTTCTAATTCTTGAAACTCATGGCTGTATTTCCTTTCTTAATTTATTAATAGTTGCTCCCTTTTCGGGGAGCTGCCATGAATAAATGAAGAGAGTTATGAGTTATGAAGTATGAGTTATGAGTTTCTGCAAACGACTCATAACTCATACTTCATAACTCTTTTAGTTCCGGCATCGGCAGCTTAACAAGGAAATATCGTCGAGGAAGGTTTTGGAGGAATTGTAGGATTTCAGGATTTCTATGAGCTTGGAATGGAGGTCGGTGAGGGACTTGATGTGGGTGTTGTTTACCATGAATTTTTCCAAGCCTTCGATGCCGAATTGTTCGCCTTTGCTGTTCTCGATTTCAATCACGCCATCGGTGTAGCAGAGGAGCTTGCATTGAGGCGTGATGCGGGTGTAGCCCATGCTCAAGAAGGGCAATTCATCAAACATTCCGAGACCTGTGGTGCCCGTTTTGAGGAGGTGAATTCCCTTTTCATTGGAGAGAATCGGAGGGGGATGACCGGCATTGATGTAGGTCAAAACATTGGTTTGGGTATTGGCTAAGGCAACAAAAAAAGTGATGTGCTTTTCGCCTTTAGCACTCTTTATTACCAGGGCATTGAGGTCGGTAATCAAGGCTTCGAGAGTCGTGAAATGCTTGACTAAGGCATGGAGATTTGCCTGGAAATTCGACATCAGCAAAGCCGCTGAAACTCCTTTGCCAGATACATCGGCAATACAGAGAATATGTTCGTGATCGTTGAGAATAAAATAGTCGTAATAGTCGCCCCCGATGCGGTGATGGGGCAGGTAAGTACCATGAATTTCTATCGAAGGATGCTCGGGGAATGACACGGGGAAAAGCATCATCTGCATTCGTTGTGCCACCGACATTTCCTTCTTTAATTCGGCTTGTTTTATCTGGTCTTTGGCGAATTTCTTGTTCTCATTCGCCACCAGAATAATGTTGGTGATTAATTGGACGAAGGGCAGAATATCGGTGTTGTAATCAGAGCTTGCATCTTTGATATTCCCGATGAGGACATACGCCAAAGGCACGTCCTTGTGGAAGACCGGCAAGACAAACGTGAAATCGTTGAGGTGCTTATTGGAAGCAGAAATGGGTTGCGGGGTATGGATGCCGCGCAATAATTCGGAGACATCGGCGGTCTTGAGATTGGGATTGGCACCATAGAAGAGGGAACATTTCCAGACGATATTCTGGTCTTCATTGAAGGAATCATTGGTGAATAAAGCGAGATTGCCGACCTTCAATTCGTTCTTCAAAAAGTATTCGTAGATGCCCAATAGATCTTCAATCTTGACATTCCTGTTAATAGCTTGGGAGATTTCGAGGAGGACTTTCAACTGTAATTCCTTCAAGACCAAATCGGAAAGGATTTTGTTTAAGAGGAGTTCTTCTTCTTTGTGAGATGTATGCTGCATGATTGATTCTTAAACGAAAATAATAATGGCTAATTATTTAGGGTGATTAGAAGTGTTTTGTTGATTGAGATATTCCATGACTTCGGGAAGTTTTTTAATCATGGCGATTTCTTTCATCTTGGCTTTGGCTTCACGGGTAGGGCTGCCGAAATAAACTTTGTTTCCTTCCAGAGATTTTGCAATACCGGACTGACCAAGCACCACCGCTCCATCACCTATTGTTAAATCTTTCTGCACACCGACTTGCCCCCAAAGAATAACATTATCGCCTATGGTAACAACACCTGATATTCCAACCTGGGCGGCGAACAAACAATTCTTGCCGATGATGGTATCATGCCCGACGTGGACATGATTATCTAATTTGCTGCCTTCGCCAATGATAGTCTCGGCTGAAACGCCCCTGTCAATGGTGCAGCATGCTCCTATTTCGACATTATCCTTAATAATTACTGTTCCGCAGGAATACATCTTGATATTTCCTTCGGCAGTTCTTTGGTAATAAAAAGCATCGGCACCAATCACAGCATTTGAATGAATAATAACATTGTTTCCTATCTCGACATTGTCATAAATACTGACGTTGGAATGGATAATACAGTTGCTTCCTATCTTTACGGAATTCCCAATGAACACGCCCGGCTGAATGACGGTATCGGTGCCGATAATGACATTATCACTAATGGAATTCGCAGAGGTAACAAATGGACGGAAGTGGCGCGTGAGGATATTATAATCGCGAAAAGGATTATCAGAAAAGATGACGCATTTACCTTCAGGGCATGGCACCTGGCGATTAATAATAATCACAGAAGCGGGCGAACCAAGTGCCTTATCATAATACTTCGGGTGGTCAACAAAAGTGAGATCGCCGACTTCTACCTTATGAATTTCATTGATGCCAGTAACCAGGAAATCTTCTTTGCCGATGAATGCGGCATTATTGATTAAGGCGACGATGCTTTTGAGTTTTTGGGGCGGGACTAATTTCATTTTCTATATTAAATTAGGATTAATAAATTCAAATTTGAGGTGCAAAAGTATTAAAATTTTGGTTGATGGTTCATAGACTGGATTTTGGTTGAATGGTTTAGGGTTGCTGTGGGTTATGGTAACAAGTCAGGGATTTCGTGAAAAAATTGGAGGCTAAAACTAAAAAGTTTCAGGGTCTCTGTTGCTTGGATTTGGGTTGCTATTGAAAGTTTCAGGGTTGCTGTTGCTTGGATTTGGGTTGCTGTGAAAAGTTTCAGGGTTGCTGTTAGTTGGATTAGGGTATCGGTGGAAAGTTTTAGGGTTGCAAATACGATTTTGGGGTTGCCATTTGTGATTCGGGCATGTACATTTGCGATTCGACGGTTCACATTTTAGGTTTGACGGTTCACATTTGCGATTCAACGGTTAACAAATGCGATTTGACGGTTAACATTCTGGATTCGACGGTTCACTTTTTGGATTCGGCGGTTAACATTTGCGATTCGGCGGGATTTTGAAGGGAAGGAGGGGATTAGAAAGTCCAAAAATAACTTTATATCTCTTCCCATAAGTCCGTTAAATTAATAATTATCGGTCGTTGATGGTCATAATAAACATTCACTATTCCTAAAAATGAAGGGTCAATTATTTTATTAAGCCCACTTTCAATATCTTTAATAATATCATCTCTAAAATCTAAATCAAATCCCCAAAAGATTCTGGAGGTCAAAAACATTGTAAATGGAAATGATGTTCTCAAAACTTTCCAACTGTCATTTGGAGAAGTTTGACTAAGCATTTGTTTTGCTGTGTTGACAGGTGAAATCCACATGTGACTTCTCCATGTTTTCTCATCTGGGAATTTCAATTGAAGATCTTGAGGCTTATGTGTATATAAAAGCAAGTGGGAATAAGGTGAATTACTAAGAATACGATTTAGCTGTGGCATATCCACAGATTCAAAGTTACCAGAATTAAAATCTCTTTTCGCCTCAATATTTACAACTCCTCTTAATGTTTCTCCACTTGTAAATTGAACAGTTACAATCAAAGTTATATCACCATAATTTGTTTCTTGCTTCCCTCTATTTTTAAAGGATCTCCATTCAACAATTTTTGACCAATTATTAAAATTGATTATCCTATTATCAAACAAATTTCTCAAATTTTTCATCAAAAGAAAGGTTAAATGATTTTCGTCCCATTCATAAGGAAATGAGTCGGTGCAAATCTCTGAAAATATAGTTTCAAGACTATTAACAGTTTGTCTCATATTTTATAAATTTATACTTTGAACTTACAGTCAATTAAAGAAAAGGATTAACAATTGTCAATGTATTTTCAATGACTAAGCCGTGGTGCATGTCTTCGGAAAAGAGGGTTTCGCAGTTGTTTTCGAGGGCAGATGCAACTATTAAACTATCCCAATTACTTAGCTGATATTTTTGATGAATCATAAAAGCTAAATGGAAAGTAGATGGTTCGATGGTTACAAATTTGAGTTTAGTGATTAAACCTAAACCGTGCTTGTATGCCTTATCCTTCGTGAAATTTAGTTTTTTGTGGCATACATTAATATTTTCTGCCACAACTTGCGAACTGATAATATATTTGGGGTTGAGCAAGACATCTGCCTTTTCTCGTTTTACCTCATCGTCATCTACAAGATAAACAAGAATATTGGAATCAAAAAAGCAGAGTTTATCTTTCATATAACTCGTCTCTATTGAATTTATAATTGCTCAAATCTGCACGCAAGTCAGCCCAATAATCTCTAATAGATTGGTGGTATTCATCAAGGTCAAATTCCTTTGTATCTTCAACTTCATCATTAACGGGAAGAATTATTACTTCCAGTTTTCTTGATTTAAAATCATCTGGCACATTCACCGTAATGTTAATTTCGTTGGTTTCGGTTTCAACAACTTTTCTTATCGCATTCATAGTTTATATATTTTATTCGGATGTAAAATTACGAAAAAGATAGGTGATGCGTTTATGATGTGTATTTTTCCTTTCATCCTTTTATGATAGCTCCGCCTTTGCGGGCTACAATAAAAGGATGATGACTATTATCAAGATTCGTATCCTCTCACCTTTCATTTCCATGTTATTTTAAGATTAACATTTGCGAAATCTAAGTATAGTTTTGTATTATATTTGAGCATCATAGTAGAAACCCCGACAATTTTTGCTAATTTTGCCGCCCCCAAATTAAATTTATATATAAAATCTAAATGCAGAATATCAGAAATATTGCCATCATTGCCCACGTTGACCACGGAAAAACAACTCTGGTTGATAAAATTTTACATCAATCGCATCTCTTCCGAGACAACCAACATGTTGGTGAATTGATATTGGATAACAACGACCTGGAGCGCGAACGTGGCATCACTATCGTTGCCAAAAACGTCTCGGTGCAGTACAAAGGCGTTAAAATTAATATCATTGACACCCCTGGTCACGCGGATTTTGGCGGTGAGGTGGAACGGGTACTTACGATGGCGGACGGCGTGCTATTGTTGGTGGATGCCTTTGAAGGTCCGATGCCACAGACTCGTTTTGTGCTTCAGAAGGCGTTGGCTCTTGGCTTGAAACCCATTTTGGTTATTAATAAAGTTGATAAACCGAATTGCAAGCCTGATGAGGTTCATGAGGATGTTTTCGATTTATTCTATAATCTGGATGCTACCGAAGAGCAGTTGAATTTCCCGACCGTCTATGGTTCGTCCAAGCAAGGCTGGATGAGTCATGACTGGAAAACCCCGACCGATGATGTTACCGCTTTGTTGGATACTATCATTGATTATATTCCGCTTGCGCCGCAGCCGGAGGGCACTTTGCAGATGTTGATTACTTCTTTGGATTATTCTTCTTTCGTTGGGCGGATAGCTATCGGCAGGGTATTTAAAGGAGTCATTCGTGAGAATATGCCGGTGAGTTTGATGAAGCGCGATGGCAAGATTGTGAAGTCTCGCGTTAAGGAATTGAATATTTTTGAAGGGTTGGGTCGCAAGCCTGTGAAGGAAGTTTATGCAGGCGATATTTGCGCCATTGCTGGTCTTGAAAACTTCGAAATCGGCGATACGGTTTCTGATATTGAGAATCCCGAAGCATTGAAAGTTATCGCTGTGGATGAGCCGACCATGAGCATGTTATTCACCATAAATAATTCCCCATTCTATGGCAAGGAAGGCAAGTTTGTTACCTCTCGCCATCTTCGTGATCGCCTTTACAAAGAGATTGAAAAGAACCTTGCATTACGAGTTGAGGATACTGCTTCCACCGATTCTTATCTGGTTTATGGTCGTGGCATTCTTCACTTATCTATTTTGATTGAAACCATGCGCCGTGAGGGTTACGAACTTCAAGTCGGGCAGCCGAAGGTTATCTTCAAAGAAATTGATGGCGTTCGTTGCGAACCTATCGAGGCTTTGACGGTGAATACCCCGGAAAATGTTTCAGGAAAAGTTATTGAATTAGTTACGCAGCGCAAGGGCGAATTGCACATCATGGAGCCTAAGGGCGATTTGATTCATTTGGAATTTTACATCCCTGCCCGCGGCATCATCGGCTTGAGGAATAACATCCTTACTGCCACTGCCGGCGAAGCTATTATCGCTCATCGTTTCAAGGCTTACGAACCATACAAAGGTCATGTTCCCGGGCGAATCAATGGTGTGATGGTGTCTATGGAGAAGGGCAGTTCGACGGCTTATTCCATTGATAAATTACAAGACAGAGGACGCTTTTTCATTGACCCTCAAACAGAGATTTATGCCGGTCAAGTCATTGGCGAGCATATCCGTCCGGGAGATATTGTTGTGAATGTCGTTCGTGCAAAACAATTGACCAATATGCGTGCTTCCGGCACCGATGCCAAGATGGTTATTTCTCCAAAAGTAAATTTCTCTCTCGAGGAAGCGATGGAATATATTCAGGAGGATGAATACATCGAGGTTACCCCGAAAGCCATTCGTTTAAGAAAGATTTATCTGGACGAGAATGAGAGGAAGAGGATGGAGAAGAAAATCGGGTAGGCAGTGAATAGTGAATAGTGAACAGTGAATAGTGAAAAATGAAACAATCAAAATTTTAGTTTTCCACTTTTCACAGCAAAGAAGAAGCCTCCGAAATTTTACTTTCGGAGGCTTCTTCTTTTGTATTTAATTATAAATAATTCCTTAATCAATAATATCCACATCCCAGTCCCCCGGAAGAGTAGGGTTTAGATTAGTCAGGACAAGATAAGTTCCAGGACCAATGGCTGTTGCCAGCCAGGTATATGCTCCGATACCATCCACTTGTTTCGGCGTGGTGCAGGTATCGGTAGGAAGCACAAGGAGACAAACCTTGATATTCACTCCTGCCGTTTTGCTCTTCACTTGAATGTGAGTGGTGGGGGTAATAACGCGGTCATAAGGAACTGTAACGGATGCGCCAAAGGCAAGCGTGCCGTGAAAATGCTGATGAAAATGATGACCGGCAGGATACAGGCTTGCTTCATTAAAATAACTCATTGACTTTACTATATTCTGTGGAAACATCTTGCGAATATCATAAACGTTATCGGTCAATTGAAGACATAAATTCAAGTCGGCGGTGATGAAGGCAGCCATAGCAGCAGAAATACTTCCCATACCACCGGTTTGAGCTTCTCTGGCACCATTATAATTGGTTTGCAAAGTGGTATAAATGCCCGCTACACCTGGGAACATCGCTGCATTAGGTACGGTAGAAAAAACGGTAATCATCCGATTCAAAATGATCGGGGTATTAGAAAGATTCAAATCATTGGCTTCTTCCAAACCATGTGGAAAAGCAGTGTGAATAATAGGGGAAGTCTTTGGAAGAACAGACAGCATCAGATGATAGGTAATGCGCATCTGGAGCGACAATTGGACAACATAATAATCCTTCGTCATCGTGTCGCCTTCCTTAAACATGGTGTCGGTATCAATGTTCCCCATGCAACTCATGTAGGTATCATAGAACCCTTGTGTGGCGGTAATATTACCATCCAGCAGCCCGCCATTGGTATCAGCCATCATAGCCTGAATATTCTTCAGGGCAAAAATCCCTTTGCGGGGGCGGGAGATATATTGTTCGTTAAGGAACAATATTTCGAAACATTTTGATAAAGATTGCATTTGATTATTTTTTAATTAGGGCGCAAATATACTTTATTTAATTAACAAACGGTTTTATTTCTTTCAATCTGTACTTTTACAGATAGCCTCCGGAAAACCTTTTATGCCATCTGTACTTTTACAGATGCCATGCCGGAACTAATTTATACCACCTGTACTTTTACAGATGGCTTCCCGGAACTAATTTATACCATCTGTACTTTTACAGATGGCTTGCCGGAACTAATTTATACCACCTGTACTTTTACAGATGCCATGCCGGAACTAATTTATGCCATCTGTAAAAATACAGGTGCCTTCCCGGGAATTTTTCGGGCAATCTGTAAAAGTACAGATTGCTTATTCCCTATTCTTGTCTTTAATTACAGAGCTAAGAATCTCTGGAATAGGAATTTCTAACCTATTTCGTAATATTGCCATTCCAAATTATTAAATAAAGGTATTAACCAATTAAACAATGAAGAAAATATTTTTGTTAACTGTATTAGTAATATTGATGATGACAATAGATATAAATGCTCAAATGGATTTTTGGTCAATGACTGCTGCAGGCGGAACTAATGGTTATGGCACCATCTTTAAATATAATGATATGACCAATGAATATACATTCGTTCACAACTTCGATAGCATTAATGGTTCTTATCCATTTGGCAGTCTACTTTTGTCATCGAATGGTAAACTTTATGGCATGACAAAAAATGGAGGAACTTATAACAAAGGAACCCTCTTTAGCATTAATCCTGCTACTAATGTTTATAATTTGATATTTAGTTTCACAGGAGGTCAAGGCGGGGGTGTTCCTGAAGGGACATTAATTGAATCTGCGAATGGGAGATTATATGGCATGACTTTAAATGAAGATACCACTTTAAATGGAATGCTTTTTATGTATGATACTACGACAAATGCACCGGTGATTTGCCATGTATTTTCAGATACCATTCACGGTTATTTACCCTATGGAAAGGTTATTCAAGCAACAGATAGCCGTTTGTATGGAATGACTTCAGCAGGTGGAGCACATGGCAAAGGGGTTTTATTCAGATATGACACAGCATTACATGTATATAAAGATATGATAGATTTTAATGGAATGAATGGACAAAATCCTTATGGCAGCTTGTATCAACAGAATAATAAATTATATGGAATGACTAAATTAGGCGGCGCATATGGCAAGGGTAATATCTTTTATTATAATCTTGCTGACAGTTCAGTGACCAATATTTACAGTTTTGATTCCATAAATGGTGCTTATCCTTATGGTGATTTGATAAATTATATATGGGAAAGCTTGGTTGGAATGACTTCTGCCGGAGGAACATACAATGATGGGGTAGCTTTCAATATTGATACCCTCGGAAATATGGAAAATGTTAGTTCCTTTCAAAATATAGTATTAGGTTCCCATCCATTAGGTAGTTTTGTACATTCTGGATTCAGTTTTGCTGTTTGCTACGCAATGACTAATACTGGAGGAGCAAATGAAGAAGGAGTTATAGTTTGGTACAGCGGGTTTGAAGTTCTTAATTTGCGAAGCCTAAATGACTCCATTATGGATGGTATATCTCCTCAATTCTCAAATTTCATAGCAGTCCCTGATATTTCAACTGGTCGCTCTATTATAAATTCTTCCGGAATGAATTGCACCATCTATCCCAATCCCGCCAATACCATTCTAAACATCCACTTCGCTCAATTAGGAATTACGAATTACGAATTACGGATGTTTTAGGGAATGAAGTCTATCATGAACTACTCCCTTCCACTGTCAATTGTCAATTATCAATTGTCAATTGGAATGCGGGGATTTATTTCTATGAAATAAGAAGTGAAGGGACGGGATTACAAATGCCGACCAGCGAGAGAGGGAAGTTTATCGTTCAGAAATAATCAAAAAAGTAAATATATATAATGAATAAAATAATAAAGACGTTCACTGCGGGGCTTGTAATGACGGGCTTCCTGGTATTTAATGTGAATGGGCAGACGGCCTATATCTCGGATGGTATTGATATGGTATCAGTTATAGATCTCGTATCAAATTCTATTGTTAAATCCATCCATGTTGGTCATAAACCAGTTGGAGTAATTGTAAGTCCTTATGGGAATGAAGTTTTTATTACCAATTCGAGTTCTAATACGGTGAGTGTAATAAATGCAACTTCTAATACTGTTACGGCTACCATTCCGGTTGATTCATTTCCTATCGGCATTACGATCAATCCAAATGGAACTATGGTATATGTATCAAATTATACGTCAAATTCCATCAGCTTCATAAGTACTTTAACCAATACGGTAGTTAACACACTTGTAGCAGGAAATGGTCCGTATGGTATAGCCTGCAGCCCCGATGGAACTAAATTATATGTAGCAAATATGAATGATTCTTCTGTCTATATAATTAATACTGCTACGAATATTATTTCAAATACGATAAGGGTCGGTACACTTCCTACAGGTATAGTTGTCAGCCCTGATGGGAGCAAGGTTTATGTAACTAATCAAGATATTCATGGTACAGTTAGTGTCATTAATTCCATTACAAATACTGTTTCTGCAACTATTGCTGTTAGAGTATATCCGACGGGGATTGCAATTAGCCCTGATGGAAATACGGTATATGTTTCAAATACAGGATATGGAACCATTAATGTAATAAATGCCGTTACTGATAGCATTTCTGCTACCATTGAAACAGGAAATACACCTGTAGGTTTATCATTAAATCTTGATGGGACAAAATTATATGTCGTTAATGATGGCGATGGTACAGTAAATGCAATAAATACTTCTACAAATATGATTATTGATACTATAGGTGGCATGTTTAGTGCAAGTGCTTTTGGAAATTTTATTTCCTCATTTATCCAACCATTAGGAATCCCTTCTCAAACCCCTCCCTCCCCAAACATTACCCTCTATCCCAATCCCGCCAATACTATTCTAAACATCCAAAGTCCATCGCCTCTTGACAATGGTCAATTGATAATTACCGATGTTTTGGGGAATGAAGTCTATCATGAACTGCTCCCTTCCACTGTCAATTGTCAATTATCAATTGTCAATTGGAGCGCGGGGATTTATTTCTATGAATTAAGAAGTGAAGGGACGGGATTACAAATGCCGACAAGCGCCAGAGGGAAGTTTATCGTTCAGAAATAATCGATCAATAGAAGAATTGTTATAAATAAAAATGCCTGCACGAAGCAGGCATTTTTTATAAAAGAAAAATCTTAATTCCTTCTTCCTCCAAAAAGACGAAGTAAAAAGAGGAATAAATTGATGAAGTCAAGATACAGATTCAAGGCACCCATCATAGATAGTTTCGCTGTCGTTTCAGAACCGAATTCAACACCTTCGCCTATCCTTTTTATCTTCTGAACATCATACGCCGTCAGCCCTGTGAAGATGATTACGCCTAAGAAACTGATCATATAACTCATGCCTTCGCTGTGCATGAACATATTAACTAATGAAGCAATAATAATTCCTATTAATGCCATTAATAAAAGGCTTCCTAACTTTGTTAAATCTGTTTTTGTTGTGTATCCAAGCAATGCCATCGTGCCGAACATGCCTGCTGCCACAGCAAAAGTGCCTGCTATCGAAGCCCCGGTATAGACTTTGAAGATGAAACTTAAACTCATTCCCATGACCACTGCATAAGCCAAAAAGAGGGTGAGAATTACCGATGAAGACCATCGCTGCCATCCCAAACTCATGGCAAGAACAAAGCCAAGGGGTGCAAACATGACGATGTATCCTAAGCCTGTCAAACCGCCGACTTCAGGGTTAATCAATAGCTTCATATAATCGTCATTAGTGCCGAAGATGTAAGCAATGACTGCGGTAATTGTCAGCGCAACTCCCATCCAGGAGAAGACTTGAGCTACGAATGTTTTTGACATCGAACCAGCGACATCAGAACTCCCGATTATTTCGGGATTATAAACTTTATTTTCCATTATTTATATTATTTTTTATTATTTACTCTAATCAACAAATCGAATGCCAAACGTTTTGTCGGCTTACTTTATGATAATTTGGCAGAAATTAATTTAATAAATTCTGACCTTGTCATATCATTGGTCAAAAATTCTCCGGTGAATGCGGATGTAGTCGCTACGGAATTCTGTTTTTGAATGCCTCGCATCAACATGCAGAGATGTTTAGCCTCTATGACGACCGCGACTCCGAGAGGATTCAAAGTTTCCTGTATACAATTCAAAATGTCCGTCGTCAACCGTTCCTGAACCTGCAGACGACGAGCAAAAGCATCCACCACTCTAGGAATCTTACTCAAACCGACAATCCTTCCATTGGGAATATAAGCAACATGCGCCTTGCCAAAGAAAGGAAGCAAATGATGCTCGCAGAGAGAATAAATTTCAATGTCTTTTATCAGAACCATCTGCTGGTATTTCTCTGCAAACATGGCACTTTTTAATATCCCTGCCGGATCCAAATCGTAGCCATGAGTAAGATACAACATCGCCTTGGCAACTCTTTCCGGAGTCTTCAGCAAGCCTTCGCGATGAGGATCTTCACCTATATCTTCGATGATCAATTTATACTTGGAAGCCAAGCTTTCTATCTTCTCCGGATTATAGGCATCTACCTTAGTATATCCATCTATTTCTTCTTCGTCTATCATTTAATTTTTATTAAATCGTAATTCGTCAATATATTTAATTGCCAAAATATTCCACATAATTCTTTTCCGTTTCCTGAATCTTAATGCAATGAAGTGACCCGCCCAAAAGAGTTATGCTGCCTTCCAATTCCTTCCAGACAGCCATTGCAAAATTTTCGGTGGAGGGTAATATTCCTTCCATAAAATCAACATCAAGATTGATGTTTTTATGATCAACTTTGGCTATGATTTTAGTATGAATAATTTTACTGATATCAGAAAGATTAATGACGAAACCAGTCTCTGTATCAACTTCGCCTTTCACCGTCACAAACAAAGTATAATTGTGTCCATGCCAGTTTGGGTTAGAACATTTGCCAAAGATTTCTTTATTCTTTTCATCACTCCAGTCTTTTCGCTCCAGTTTATGAGCGGCACTGAATATTTCTTTCCTTGTAATATAAACCATGATATAAATTTCTATTCTTGCAGGGGCAAAGATAAGAATTCAATAAACCATTTGATGAAGCTTTAAAATAGAATCTTTCTGATCAACTATTAAAACCATCTGGTCATTTCCTTTCATATTTCCAATTCCTGCCCTTCCCTTCGGCTATCCATTCAATAGCTTGATTGATTCGTTTGGTGCGGGTTTCTTCCGTCTTTGCTTCAGTGATCCATTGCATATATTCTTTCTTGAATGAAGGACTCGCGGTTTCAAAATACTTCCTCGCATCCTTGTTTTTGTTTAATGCTTTAATGAAATTATCAGGGACTTCTATTTCCATTTTCACTTCCTTTCCGGCAGGCTTTTTTCCTGATGGCAACTTGATGCCATCATCATTAAATTTCATTGCTTGCTTAATAAAATCAATAAGAATTTTATCTGGTGGTATATCTTTCAGGCTGGTTATTTTTCCAAGATTTCCCATCGCTTCTCCTCCTTTATTAGCGCGTTCACGTAAATAATTACCAGGATCATTTAACAAAGAAGATTTAAAAAAAATAAATGCGCAATGTTTCTTGAACCCTGCCATTGCACAGACAATTCCTTTATATTCAAAGGTTGGCATTCCCCATTTAATGGTCTCCTCAATATCAGGAGAAACCTTATGAACGACTTCCCTCAAATGTTTCAAAACAGGCTGTGCAAAGGGTTGCGCCTTTGCGATGTACTCATCAATTCTTGGATTTCTATTATCTTTTTTTGCCATACTGATTTTATATAATTTCAACTGCAAACTTAAAAATTTATTAAGAAAAAAGAGCCGCGAATTAAAGTTTTTATTCCTCAAATTCGTGGCTTCTGTTTGTCATTCCCAAAAACTTATCTACTTTCGCACCCTAAATAAATTTATTTTATGGCAAATTTAAGAATCAGAAAACCAATAGACAAGCTGATGGCGGAAGCCGATGACAGCGAAAAAGGATTAAAAAGAACGCTCACCGCCGGCAACTTAATAGCTCTCGGTATCGGTGCAATAATCGGTGCCGGATTATTCGTGAGAACCGCCGCTGCCGCCGCAAACAACGCCGGTCCATCCGTAACTTTAGGATTCATTGTAGCAGCTATCGGCTGTGCTTTTGCAGGATTATGTTATGCCGAATTCGCATCCATGATTCCTATAGCAGGAAGTGCATATACCTATAGCTATGCCACAATGGGCGAGTTGGTGGCATGGATAATAGGTTGGGATTTAGTCCTCGAATATGCGCTCGGGGCGGCAACTGTCGGCATTGCATGGAGCGAATACCTCAATAAATTATTAGATAATTTCGGGTGGCATATCCCATTCCAATGGTGCCATTCCCCATTCGAGAAAATGACCGATGCCGCAGGAACAGTATGCGGGACAGGCATCATGAACATCCCGGCATTATTTATTATTCTGTTATTATCCTTGTTACTGATTCGTGGCACCAAAGAATCTGCCTTTGTGAATGGAGTAATTGTAATAACCAAAGTATCCATTGTCATTCTCTTCATAGGTTTCGGGTGGTCATTTATGAACCCTGTCAACCATACCCCATTCATTCCAGAAGCCACGACATATTCCGATTCGCAAGGAGTAACGCATAACTACGGAGGCATCATGGGAATTCTTGGAGCTGCTGGAGTAGTCTTCTTTGCGTTCATTGGTTTCGATGCTGTTTCAACGGCTGCGCAGGAAGCAAAGAATCCTAAGAAAGATATGCCGATGGGCATCCTCGGTTCATTGGCGATATGTACCGTTCTCTATATTTTATTCGCGTATGTTTTAACCGGTGTTGCGAATGTCGAAGACTTCCGTCATGCGGGCAGAGAGGCATCCGTTACCTATGCCATCAATCAATACATGACAGGGTATGGCTGGCTCGCGAAGTTAGTAACCATCGCTATTCTCGCAGGATTCTCGTCCGTCATATTAGTCATGCTGATGGGACAATCCAGAGTCTTTTATTCCATGAGTAAAGACGGTCTCGTCCCAAAAATCTTCTCCGATCTCCACCCCAGCTACAGGACGCCATACAAATCCAACATCTTATTTTTCGTCTTCGTAGGACTGTTTGCAGCCTTCGTTCCCGGTGATATTGTAGGAGATATGACCAGCATCGGAACTTTGTTCGCCTTCATCCTGGTATGTGCTGGAGTGTGGATATTGAGAGTGAAAAGTCCCGATATTAAACGAGAATTCAAGACACCATTAGTCCCCTTGGTTCCCATCTTAGGAATCATTGTTTGCGGAGCCATGATATTCGGTTTAGGCTGGCCCAACTGGGCACGTCTCGGGATATGGATGATAGTAGGTTTTGTGATTTATTTCACCTACGGCATCAAGCATAGTAAGCTGAATAATCCGAAGTAAGGAATTCTCTTAAATTTTACCTTTTATAACAATCTTCATCGTCTTGTT
>JABDAW010000028.1:0-20024 GCA_013288905.1 Bacteroidota bacterium
TATTATTTTTGGTAAAGCTGCTTATCGCATCAAATACATCTTCCCGATGCCATGACTAATCCATTGATCGGCACCCGAAGCAAGCTGATCAATCATTTGCCCATTGAGGCGGGTAACGATTCGATAGAAATAAACACCATTGGCAAGTTGGTCGCCATATTGATCTTTGCCATTCCAGGCATATTGGGTAATGTTTCTACCGATGTGAATGGGTCCTAATTCATCCTGCATAATTTCTCGAATGACATGCCCGGTGACGGTCATTATCTGAATCTTGAAATAAGTAGGCAGTTGGGAGCCGGTCAGCGTAAACACAAATCGAGTCGAGGTAGAGAAAGGATTGGGATAGTTGAGGATTTCGGTGATAGATTCATGATTGATAACTTCAAAACTTATCTTATAATCATTCGCCCCGCTATAATTATGAGAGCGGTCTATCGCCTGAACATCCAATGTATAAATGCCGTCTTGAAGGATCGGTTCATAAACTATCTTGAAGCTGTTATTCGGCATCTGGGCAGGTGTCCAGCCCATCCTCGTGCGGTCGAGAGGAACGGGAGAATTGCTTTCAAACCAAAGTTTTGAGATGGTACCCGACGGGCTGATCATAGTAACTTGAAAGAGGCTCGTATCATTCAGCGCAAGATATTTATTCTCATCCGTGAGCTTGATGACGATGTCCGGCTTTGCAGATACAATATCATTATTCAAGATATGCACACCGTCAAAAGTAACATCAAGAATCGGGTTGATAACGTCTTTACTGACCTTGAAATCTATCTCTCCGAGGTTATTGAAATGATATTGTTCTATCGGGCTGTTCAATGGATTCGCCTCAATCCAGAAACTATTCAAGCCCGCAAAGTTTTGTGTGGAATCATAAACCACAGAAGCCATCACAGTATCGCCGACATTCATCTTTTTCTTGGTTTGCGATTGCAGATTATGCCTTACCCTGTTCTGATCATAGACATAGAAACTCACGTGGAGACTATCCGGCATATTGTAATTGCTGATGTTTTCGATGCAGGTCATGAACTTCAAAGTATCGCCGCCCGTCAAAGGATTCTTGTAGAATGAAAACCCTTTAGAAGGATTCAACGCCACATCGGGCACTCCGTCATAATAAATCTGCCACTTGTTCATCTGCGGAGGAGTGCGCAATGCAGTGTCCTGAAGGTACGCCTGCAACTCCAGGAAAGGATAAGTAGTAGCACTGATAGAAGCAAGATTCGTATCAGTAATATTTACAGGCAAATCTCTGATGAGTGTATCGGTATTTCCGGTAACGGAATTAAAACCCATCAGTCGAAGATAAACATAGTCCTTAGAAATATAAGGAGCCTCGATAGGATGTTCCTTCCAATGCAATGAAGACCATTTGGAAGCAGGACCAATGACTGTGGAGTTGATTGTTCCATTTGTCCATTCTCCGTTGAGAGAATAATTGAGAACAAAAGGAGTATTGTCATGTGCGTTTTTATATGACACTTGAGTCAGGTTATTATGACATTTCTGTGTAAAGAATATATAAGGCTGCCCATTTAGCATTTGGGTAACATGATGATCACCGAGATTATAAATGGCTGCTTTAAGATTAATTGGAAGGCTTTGGAATGGAACACTATCAACACTGATTAATAAAATAAAATCACCACATGGAATTGAATCATTTAATGTTTGTGCTAATGCATTCATGTATGAAGGAGAATTGTTATAGATAAACCAAGCTTGTGGACGAGAGCGACCACAACGCCCTCCACCAACAGGATAATTCTCACAACCTAAATTATGTTTATCATTATACCAAGGAGCTAATGTTAAAGAATCAATAACCACAAGATAAAGCCCGGCATCACACCCTTGGTAATCTCCTCCTTCATTGTTTACAGTATAAGCTGGTTGACCAGATGGAGGATAAAGTTGATCATAGACTTGCAAAGAAGCGACATTAGTAACAAAGTCCCATTTGCGCATGGGTTTATTATAGACCACATCAGTATCGCTGTCATATTTGAACTGGAAGAAATGAGCTTGAGACCAGCCGGTCTTATTGGGAATGTATATGAAAGAAAACTCCTTCCACTTGAATAAACTGTCAACAGTAGCATGAGGACTTACTCTCCAGAAATAAACAGTGGAATCTTTTAGAAAAGGATAGGGATTAGCCCAGTTTACCACACCACCGGATTGAGTAATGCGAGTAGTCCTCAGCATCGGGCTGTTATACGCATCCGTAGTATCAATCTGGAAATCGTAAGTAGCAGATGGCGCAAATGGATTAGAAGTACAGGCTTTCAGAACAAGGCTGTCCTTGTGGGGAACGATAGCATAATTCGTAGGGAAGACAGGTGCGATATCAGGAGATTGAATAAATAAAGTAACAGTGGTGGAGTTGTTGGTTTCGTTTAATTCATGGATGAGATTAGTATTATCTAAGTTTACATAAAAAGTATTTAATCCTAAGCCATTAAACTGATCCACAGGCAGGCTAATGGTAATCGTATCACGATAATTACAGCCATGCACAAGGATATTAGTATCCTTGACAATGCCGGTAGGATAAGTCCTCCTTACCAAAATATAAAACGAATCTGTCGGAGCAATAGCTCTTCCCTGGTTCACACAGATGACCGTCATTTGGAAGGTATTCATTTCGGAGGTAACAGGATAAGGACTGAAAATTACATTCTGTGTATTCATCACCAAATCAGGAAGCTTGGGCGACGCGATGACAACCGCCGGGTCTCCATGCAAGGTCATCTCAAGACAAATTTCCCTGTAATTTAAATTATTTGAATCAGAATCAATAGTTGCTTTAATACACCTTCCAATGCTGTTACCGTAATTAGTGGTTGCAATCTCACTATATAATTCGGTAGTGTAATCGAATAAATTATCAGGATAGGCTGCTGTGCTTGGACCTAAAAACGCAATTGCTCCTGCTACCTGACCATAATTATTAATATCTATTACGAATTGTTCATCAAATCCTACTGATGGCTCATCAATATCTCCTACCAGGCAAGAATTAGCAATCACTAAAGGAAAGTTTGGTTTATTTTGGTAGGTACTTGGAGGAGCAGTACTAATTTGAAATCCTACCGGACCGGCAGCATGACTAAAGAAAGTCATTATGGAAACACCACTGTTCATTTGGTTTTGGAGGCTGTCAGATTGATTAATTGAAATAACATTATTGGAAGTTAATGTATATGCTGTAACATTACCACCAAACCAGGGTGCCTCAATGATCCCTGCATAAATACTAAAGTAATTTAAAATTTCCTGGTCTAATTGATTATCGGTACCCCCTCCGAAATGAAGAACTTGTTTCTCCCATTCACCGATAGGGGCTGTTTCATATAATTTGACTTTTGTTAAATAGGTTTGAACATCTGCATTCGATTGAGCAGCTAATCTACCGGTAGGAAGCGCAGGGTCAAAAACACTGTTGTTAAGAATTCTGCTTGTAAATAGATTATCGCTGGTAGGGAAACCGAAAGCAGGTACTAAATTCTTTGCATAGTTAGCACTGTTATCAACAACATTAGGATTATTATTTCGGGTTATTGCAGAGTAAACAGCTTTACCAAGTAAAAATAAATATTGAGGAGGATGATTAGACCAATTAGCAAAAGTATATGCAATAAAATTCCTGATGGCGAGAGGATGTTTTTGAATTCCCCATGCGAATTGATTATATAATTCATCAACATCAACAACGACAGAATGCAGGGGAGCACGATAAGAAGCATAAGCATTTGCCTGACTCCATAAACTTTTATGAGTGATTATTATATATGCAGAATCTGTTTTCTGAAATGCACCATAATAATTGAAGTTGATGAAGCGAGAATTATTAGTATCATTAACCGGAGTGATTCCAGAGATACCCATGATGCTATCAGTCAAAGTTATATAACATGTTTTATTACCCCCATTTGAAACAAGCCCATAGAGCGTATTAGAATTATTAACCAATGAAACCCTTCTTCCATTAGTAACATCAAACAGAATATAATTACTCAAAGGATTATTGGTGAAGGTAGTGAGTTTCAAAAGTGCTTCAGAATTGAATGAATCATCAGGAAGCACGAACTTGTATGTTTTAGGAAAGTTTTCATTTGAAAAATCTAAAGTATGGGGATAAATAAAATCATAGTAATAGACGGACTGATATTGGGCATTATCATTTCCTGCATCAACTGACGATGTAATAACTGTGTTTGAAGTCCCTATGATTGAATTTGGAATATTAAAATTCCAACGATTAAAATAATAGCTTGGAAATGTATCATCTTTAAGAAGAGAAGAATTAAATTGAACAGTAGTACGCTGACAACAAGTGAAATTTGTGGGGCTTCCAGATCTTCCAGCCATTGCAGTGCTCAAACTGCCATTAGGTCCGCCACTATATTTATTTGGAACATTAAATGTAAAAGAATTATTATAACCTTTACTAAACATAGGACTGCAAAAACCCTCACCTGATGTATAATCCGGTTCTAAATCATTATCCGAATCCAAATAGCTGCCGACATTATAATCAGTAATGTATTCTTGAAATATCTCCCTCTGAAAATAATTAACAGGAGTATGAGCCGAAAAACTTGTATCATTCTGAATTGTAAATCTCAAGCCTGTATTTACTATTGAATTGGGGAGCCAGGTCAAGAAATAAATAGCGGTATCGGTGAATAAACTATACCTGATATTGGGTTGCGCATTTCCATCAGGAACAGATGTGTAATCATCAACATAGAGGTTTGAATCTAACTGCCCGTCATTACCTTGCCCATAAAATTCAATGTAACCACCTGCTGTTAATGGAGACGTAGAGTTATTAGAAACAAATATCGGTTGCTCAACTCCTTTGTAGAATAACTGATATTTATTAGCAGGAATAGAACCTACATTAATATTTGCTGCTAATAAATTCGAGTAGGTAATATGATAAATTCCTTCTTTAGTGATCGGTATTTTATAATACTGCTGATCTGATAAAGGTCCGCCGGAAGTAAAGTTTATCCAGGAATTGTAGGCAATGTAATTTGATTTTTGGGAACGAGCAACTGAAGTGTTTTTTGAATGTGATGCCAACGGCTTTTGCTGACAAAATGCTGAAAGAGATAAAAGTGAAAAGATAAAGTATGTAATTAGTTTTCTCATTTCTTATGTTTATAGAAATCTAATTTCAAAGAGAAAACATTGGAGTACAATCCTGCATCGGTAGCTGTGTTGTTAGCACCAATTCCATTCAGATTGGTGAGCGCGTAATCAATTGTAAGGTTCTTGATTTTAATTCCGATACCCATACTCGGCTGGTAGGTGCGAGTCAGGGTGCCATCGAAGTTCGTTACCTTTTGAATATTCCCAACTCCAGCCCGCAGAAAAAGAAAATTATTATAACCTATTTCAATGCCGAGATGCGGGTCAATACTCACTGGATTTCCACTTACTAAAACATTTCTCTGACCATCAAATGTTACATCCATTCCCAGTTCAGGCATTGCTGTTAATTTTCCATAAATATGAATTTGATTTCCTATTCCCAGCAATAGTTTTGGAAGCGTGATTTCTAAAGAATTTGTTGGGATGTCATTACCCGTGGCTGCGAATGTTGCTGCCAGATCTGAGGTGTTATAAGACCATGCATTGAATGTTGTAGTAATATCTCTGAACATAGCTCCGAACTTCCAGTTACCAGTCTGATATTGCATACCTGCATCTAATCCAAATCCCCATGAATTAGCAAAGGGACCAACATTCTGATAAATGATTTTTGCATTAGCACCATAAGTCAAACCAATGTACTTCGACTTGCGGGCATAAGAAAACATAAAAGCATAATTAGACACAGAAAAGGAAGTGATATTATTGTAATTAACATTCCCCGCAGCATCAACCAAATTGAGGGTATTAGGAATATCATCAACTCCAAAACGAATAAGGGTAAAGGCGATCACGCTGCTTTTATCTAATGGTGTAGCCACACAGCCATAGTCATATTTTGCAATTCCGGCAAAGTATTCCGAGTGCATCGCAGCCACTTGCAAATTACCCTGAATGTTGGTCAATCCCGCAGGATTCCAATATCCTGCCGTAGCATCATTCACAGAAGCAATTACAGAATTTGACATTGCCAAAGCCCTTGCTCCAACACCTATTGAAAGAAACTCATTGCTATACTTAGGAGCCTGTGCCGATACCATAATTGGCATTAAACCGATGATAAGAACTGCTATTCCTAAACAATGTACCTGTGTTTTTTTAATCATACTATTAGTTTTTATTCCAATCATTAACGCAATTCCTTTTCTTTTGTTTTAGGGCTTTTTAACCTTCAATAGCTACTATAATATCACTGCAATTTTTATTCAGGCAACAAAATTACGAATTCTTTTTGGAATAGAAAAATTTATTCCCTGGAAAGCTGGCAATACGCTTAATTATAGAAACGAAAATTTTCCGTCTAAAAGGGTGCTATAATGACCGCACAATGCATAGAAACCCTCTCAATGCATTAACCCATATTCTTCCAGTGTTAGTTGACTACACACATCTTGGCAAATACCAAAATCATTGCTGAAAATAACACTAATTTAAATTGGTAATCACGAACTCACGTTACAAATAGCATTGATAATCATAACTGTTATTCCCGAGTATGCCGCTGTAAAATGATTTTCCAGGACGGTAAAATGATTTTCTATGACGGAATAAAGGTTTTCCATGACGGTAAAATGGTTATCCGTGACGGTAAAATGATTTTACAGCGTGGAAGCAGTCCAGTCCATCCCGATAAATGATTTTCTCGTCATGGAAAATGATTTATCATGACGGAATAATGATTTTACATGACGGTAAAATGGTTTTCCCACACGGAATAAGTGTAGAACAGCGGAGGAAAATGATTTTACATCGGTTGGAAAAGTCAATAAAAGTCGGAAGATATGAGATAGAAATTCCATCTCACATCTTCCATCTCACTTTTACTGCACCACTATCTTGCTTTGCAATAAAGCATCTTTATTTTGAAGAAGCACCATATAAATTCCCTTTGCCACTGTTGAAAGATTCAACTGGAATTGATTCTCGCCGATAGTCGAAGTAAGAGCATATTGCAATACGCATCTGCCTGTTACATCCATTAATCGAATGGTATAGGCTTCTTCGATGCCCGCAGTAAAGGCAATGGTAACATGATCATTTGTCGGGTTTGGATAGACATTGAAAGCATAATCTATGTTGTCAGTTTCTCCTTCTTCTAACCTTGCCAATGTGGTGAATGTTTGCGATGCACTGAAGCCTGAATTGATAGAACCGCTGGCATTGCAATTGGTTTGAATCTGCCAGTCATACTGGGTATTATGTGTCAAGCCAGAGAAGGTATAGTGCGTGTTTGGAGTAATAGTATGATTCGTCCAGACATTTTGATTATGCTTGCTGATTCTTAGCGTGAATCCATAATAACAAGTTGGTTCCATCCAATTTGCCATGCCGCCTGTTGCGGAGATATTAGTAGTTGAGAAGGTAGTAGGAAGACTGCAACTGCTTGTGGCAATAAGAGAAGTCGTTCCGGTGCAGCCATTCGTGCTTAAAACCGTTACGGTATAGGTTCCTCCGGTATTGATTGTAATGGCTTGGGTGGTAGCTGCGGTGCTCCAATTATAGGTGGAATAAACCGAACTGACAGTAAGTGTTGCATTACCGCCACCACAAATATTCGAGAGATTTGTTGGAACAATAACAGGTGTCGGATTTATCTGGAATGTTACGGAATGATGCGCCGTAGCAGTACAATTGGCACCATTGGATACGGTAACATAATAGATTCCGGTAGCAAGAATATTGAGCGATTGAGTGGTAGCTCCCGTACTCCAGAGGTAGGAATTATAGGTAGTATTAGTTGATAATGTAACATTGGTTCCAGTACAAACTGATGTAGCTCCTGTAATCGTAAGCCCTGTAATGTTGGGGGAAATAGTTACGATAACATTATTAGAAATTCCGGTGCAGCCTTGCGGAGTTGTTACAGTTACCTTGTAGGTATTTGCTGTTGTTACTATGAGGTATTCGTTGGTTGCGCCGGTACTCCAGTGATAGGATGAATAAATTCCGGCATCAAGGGTTACAGAGCCTCCTGCACAGAAAGATGTCGGTCCATTTGGAATAACAATCGGGGAAGGAGGAGGAAGTTCTGTTACAGCAATAGAATTTGAACTCGTACATCCTCCGCTTGCTGTAACTGTTACGGTATAAGTTCCTGTGGTGGTTGCGGTAATTGATTGCGTTGTTGCACCATTGCTCCACAGGTAATTGGTATAAGAATTTCCTGCATTTAATCCAACAGAGCCACCGATGCAGAAAGAAGTAGGTCCATTAGGAGTAATGACAGGGTTAGGATTTGCAAACACATCAACATTAATACAAGTTGCGCCCGTACAACCATTGGCATCAGACACGGTAACGCAATAAGGCTCGGAACCAAAGACGGTAATGGATTCGGTTGTTTCGCCGGTAACCCAGTTATAAGTAAGATAGGAACCTGCATCCAAGGTAACAGAACCGCCTGAACAGAATGTAGTAGGTCCATTGGGAATAATGGTTGGATTAGGGGAAGGGTTAATGGTAACAAATGTTGAAGCCACCCCGGTACAACCATTTCCATCCATAACAGTTACCTGAATATATCCTCCATTGGTGGTAGTGGTGGATTCAGTAGTATCTCCGTCAGACCAAATGTAGGAGGAATATGAACCTGTACTTAATGTAAAAGGACTTCCGGCACAAGCACTGGTAGGACCTGTTATAGTTGGAGTAGGATTTGGATTGACGGTAATTAATACGGAAGCCGTTCCGGTGCATCCGATGTCATTGGTAACTGTTACAACATAATTATTGCTTGTAGAAACATTGATTAATTCTGTTGTATCCCCTGTATTCCAAAGGTAGGATGTATAAGTTCCAGGATCAAGATATACGCTTCCGCCTTGACAGAAAGTAGCATTGCCATAAACATAAATAGAAACATTGCTTTGTGGAATGGAATCAACTTCCAAAGTAGCAGTACCCGGACATCCGTTATTATCGGTAATTGTAACCGCATAATCACCATCCGAAGTAACCGTAATGGTTTGAGTGGTATCTCCGGTATTCCATGAATAAGCTGTTATTTGATTATAAGAATAAGCCCCCAATGTTACTGTCTCACAAAGAGCCGATGAACTATTCAGATTGATGTAAGAATAGGGCACATCAAAGATAGTCAAGTAGGTATTGGCATTGCCTGTACAGCCGTTTGCATCGGTAACGACTACTGCATAATAGCCGCTTGTATTCTCGGTAATGGATTCTGTAGTAGCACCATTATTCCAGGAATAAGAAGTCCAAGTTCCGGCATCCAAAGTAACATCGCTTCCTGCACAAGCTGTGGTAGGACCAGTGATACTTGGCACCGGATTTTGATTGACAGTAATAGCTTGAGCGGCAATCCCTGTGCAGCCATTATTATCAGTAACCGTAACCATGTAATTCCCTGATGAAGTAACCGCATTGTATTCGGTGCTATCTCCATTGCTCCAGGAATAGGAAGCAAAAGTTCCGGGATCCAAAACAGCCTGCCCACCTTGACAGAAAGTCGTATCGCCATAGACATAGATAGAAGGTGTGGGGTTTGGATTAATCGTAACAACTTGCGAAGCAGTGCCCATGCAACCAAGCGAATCAGTAACCGTTACACTGTAGATTGTATTGTCAGTGGCAAGGATGGTTTCAGTGGAATCACTGGTACTCCACAGATACGAAGAAAACAATCCGGCATCCAATGTAACAGAACCCCCAGAGCAATAAGTAGTTGCCCCATTAGCAGTAATAATCGGAGTAGGATTATCAACCGAAATAATAATAGAAGCAGTCCCAGTGCAACCACTCGCATCACTGACAGTAACGCTGTAAGTCCCTCCACTTGTGGCAACAATTGTTTCGGTGGATGCCCCAGTATTCCATAGATAGGTGGTATAAGAACCCGCATCTAAGGTATCGGAAGTACCTTGACAGAAGGAGGTTAGGGCGGAGGAATGGATGGTTGGGGTAGATATGGTACAAGGGCAAATGGCATGAGTTAATGCACCGTTATTTGCAATAGCAACAAAAGGACTGGTTGTAAATACACCTGTGTCAGAGCCTAATGGAATATGTGAGATAGTTATGGATTGAGAAGTAACTATAGTATTTGAATTGGTTTGATTGCAACCGCTATTGCCAAGCGAATCTGTTTTTACAAGATACATTTCATCATTCTGGTTTGCATTAAAACTTGCAGAAGATCCACCAAGGATATATCCTCTATCCGCTGTTTGTTGCACTGACGAAGCAGATTCATAACCTCCGCCGTAGTTTTTAGACCATTGCAGATTCATATTATTATCCGTCTTAATCATATAATAGTGTCCTGCATCAAAGCTATTGGTGTATCCGCCTATCACATAACCGCCATCACTTGTGAGTTGAACGGAGGAACCACCATCACTTCCATTTCCTCCATAAATAGTTGCCATCAGAACATTTCCTATGCTGTCAATTTTTACTAAATCAACATGTCCTGAACTTGATGTACCTGTTAAAATATACCCAAAATCAGGAGTTGCTTTAATATCACTGAAACCACTGCATCCAGGATAGGAATTATTCCATAAATAGTTCCCCATGTTATCGGTCTTAATTACAAAAGCACCGTAAGTACTGCTTGACCCTACTGCCATAAAGCCTCCATCACTTACTTCAATAACATTACTAATAACCAAATTATCTAAATCAGAATATGAAAAGCAATCCGTGCTTCCATCAGCAAATTCTGATTGGAAAACCCCATTACCATTAGCATCCAATTTAATAATTGAAGAACGGGTATCGTATCCACTGTAGTAACAATGTTCGCCGCCATAGATAGCAGTGAGTATGAAACCTCCATCCGATGTTTGTTTTATTATTCCCGAAGAAAGAAAAAGATACTCAAAGTTCTTAGACCAAACTGTATCTAAGGAACTATTTAATCGAATTATATCTATGTCATTATATAAATAATCATCATCTCCCCAGCCTACCCCTTGAATATTACCATATATGGCATATCCGCCATCAGTAGTTTGAATACCAGATGTAACAGGACCTCCAACATAATACAATTGGTCAAGATAGCCTTTGGACATTTGAACAACACCATGGGCATCTGTTTTCATAACCTGAAAGTATTCGTTATAGACAGAATCACGTGTTTTTCCTCCAAAGAAATATCCCCCATCATTTGTTGTAACCATAAAACTTCCTTCAGCATAATTGCCAATACTTGTTGTTCCTATGCTGTAGGTCTTTTGAAAAACTGTAGTAGTAGAAGGAACAATACTTATCCATTCTGAAGACATGCCCGGACATCCTGTCGCATTAGTAACCGTCACTGTATAATTCCCTGTATCTGTAATAGTAATACTTTCCGAGGTTGCACCATTATTCCAAAGATAGGAAGTCCAAACTCCTGCATCTAATGTTACAGAACCACCATTGCTGGTGATAGCTCCTGTGCTGACTATTTCAACAACCGGATCTGCAACAATTGTAACATAAACTGATGCTGTACCTGTACAATTATTATTATCTGTTACTGTTACAAAATAATTTCCCTGAACACCAACAGTGAAAGTGTCTGTATAAGCAGGTTGATAGTTATAGTTTTGATAAAAAGTATTCCAATGATAAGACGCATAATTACCGCCTGCTATTAAGCCAACAGAATCTCCTGTACAAATCGTTGTTGGGCTGTTATTCACTGTTGTAATGGTAACAGGCAGAATATGTAATGTAGTTGTCCTTGATGCCGATGCAGCGCATCCATTTCCATCAGTAACTGTTACAATATAGTTTTGATAATCTCCTACCATGATAGTGTCTGTCGTCGCTGCATTACTCCATAAATAAGAAACATAATTCCCCGCAATTAATCCTACTGTATCTCCACTACATAAATTCGTTGTAGCATTATTGACAGTAGTTATAAAAGGAGTTGGGGCAATATATGGATTAACAGTAATGGTAATGGTTCCGCAGTTACCTGGTAGCACGCATCCTCCTTCCCCTCTTACATAATAGGTTGTTGTAATTGTTGGAGAGACGATTATAGAATCTCCGCTGGCAATAATAGATCCGTTGCAGCTATCCTTATGCCATTCCCAGTTAGCAGCACCTTTTAGCAACCCATTAGACACATAAAGTTTTGGGTTGTTGCCTATGCAAATCGTATTACTGGAAGCAGATAATACCGGAACATCAGGGTTCAGGCAAATATATTCCGTCATTTGAGCTTCCTCATAAGGATCTGCTCCGTTGATACCATCGAAACTAACAACTGTAGCAAGATGATTTGTTGAAGGATCAAATTCAAATAAGGTTCCCAAATTATGAGTTCCTCCAAGAATCGTCATGCCATACATCTTGCCATTCGATGCTTGAAACAAACTACCCATCGGACGTCCTCCGTTGGTAGTACTATCAAACGTAACATCAACATGTAAGCTATCCGTAGCTGTATTAAACTCAAAAAGAGTTCCATAATTATGAGTTCCTCCTGCGGTAGCTAATCCGTATAATTTCCCATTAGAGGCTTGTATCAAATTGCCATAAGGACCATCACCAGTCAGCGCATTCAAATTGATGTCAACTGTCTGAACATTTGTTGTGGTATTATACTCAAATACTACGCCCTTACTTACATTGCCTCCATTTGTTGTCATTCCATACAATTTTCCATTGCTTGCCTGAACCAATCCTCCCAGAGGATTACCGCCATTCGTGGCAGTAAAATCTAATACTTTGGTAAAGGTACTTGAGGGAATATCAAAATCAAACATGGTTCCCCAATTATTATTCCCTGCATTACAAATCAAACCATAAAGTTTGCCATTCGTTGCCTGGCATAAATTCCCTCGCGGATTGATGCCATCATCATAGTTTAAATTGTATAATTTGATAAGCGTATCTGTAACTGTATTATATGAAAATATATCCCCCGTACCTCCGGGACCACTCTGAATAGCCATTCCATAAAGCAAACCGTTAGATGCCTGAATAAGGCTACCCCAGGGCGATTCACCATTGCCATAAGTAAAATTTGCAACAACCCTAAGAAGTCCTGTTGCAACATTAAATTCAAAAAGAACTCCTTCATTAATAGAGCCACCGTTGTAGGTCATGCCATACAATTTCCCATTACTTGCCTGCATCAATCCACCGAAAGGATTTGCTCCATGTGTACTGTCGAAATTAAAATCAACAGAAGTAATTCCAGTTAATGTGTTGTAATGAAAAAGCGTTCCAAGATTGTATGATCCGCCGTCATGAGTCATTCCATAAAGGATTTGAGCATTCACATCAGCATTCATTACTACCAAGAAGAACGCCAGAACAAGAGTAACTGTTTTGAAAATTTGTTTAATTTTTTTCATTGTAATATTTATTATTTATTGTTAAAAGTGTTAAAGATTATTTGACATGGCAAATGTAATAACATTTCTGGAATAACATCCAAGTATATATAGGGAATTAATATTATCGTGATAGGAAAGGAATTCCTTCTTTAGAACAAATTTTACCAAAGTTTCTTCAACTTTGGAAAAGCTGAAGAGTATGAACTATTTCCTATAATTACTCTTCTTCCTGACCAATTTTTCCTTCCTCACCACAATATCTTTCACCACCTTCTTTTTCGCAGGTACCGCCTTCTTTGCTACTACCTTCATCATCTCAGGATACAGATTTTTCCTCACCATTTCGACAGTAATATTCACCTTCTTTTTATAAATAGCCTTCACTCTTATTTGAACTGGAAAATAATCTTCAATGCCAGTCTTGGGGTCCTTATGAGTCAGGTTAATGATATTGGTTCCTGGCTTTTTATGCAGACTTTTTTTACCATCTATATCGGTAAAATCACCTCTTGTTGCACCCTCATTTTTTGCGAAAACATTTTTGATGCCAATTAGGTTGAATGAATCAATCACAAGAAGATTTATGGTGTTATGAATAAGACGTTTTATCACCTTCCGACTCTTAAAATAAACACCTCTGAAAGTAGTATTCGAAACTCCAAAAACATCATCATCCATAATCGAAATATCTTCACGCAAAACTTTAATGGAAGCTCGAATAGCCATGCCGGTCTGCTGTTTCGTGCCCTTCACCTGATCAGCATTCCCGGCAATGGACAAAAAAGAATTCGCCAAAGCCATACCACCATTCAGCACATCAGCAGTAACAGCATATTCACCATCAATGTAATCACTATTCAATAAAACCTCTTCACCCACCTCATTTAATTGACAAATAAAGGCATAAAATTTTGGAATAGAAACCCTGTTAATAGACCACTTCGTGAAATTCACTTTCTGCAAATAAATATTGTTCTCGAATTTCCTTGCAAAACCCTTAAAAATCTTGCAAACTTTCACATCCCAATACAAAGAACATGCAGCCCGTGCCTCCTCCTGATCAATAGTGTAACCCGTGCCGATAATCAAAGATTGAGGCATCAAAACTTCGAGTGCCGCAATATCATTATTGAATTTAATGATGTCATTTTTGAATGGCAAATAACTATTTACCGCGCCGGAATTCCGCGCCGATTGCAACTGAACCTGCTTCACCATCCAATAAAATTCTACCTCCTTTTTAGTCATATCCAGAAAGCTTTAATAGCTGTTAAATATATCATTAACAATAATTTATCATTATTTCATAACCCACCGAATCACCTCCAAAAGCCTCGAAATCTCCAAAAAAACATGCAAACACTTTTCCATGCGCTGCAAACACATTGACATGCGCTGCAAACCTTTTTCCATGCGCATCCGTTGATTGTCCGTTATCTCCAAATGCTTGTCCATTCGCATCATTTGATGGAACAAAACCTTCCATTTCTTTTCCATTATCCCCCATTACTTGCCTATTCACTCCATTTACTTTGATGTTTCTTGAAAATGGACTCTCCTTTTCAGAAAATCCTTGCCAATGCTTTGAGATTAGTGGAATAGAATTATCCAGCACCTCAATACCTTTGGCAAATGCCCCATGATTCTTCCATTCTCTATGAACGTTTCTATAGAATAGAAAAACGTTTTCTTCTTTTGGAATGAAAATTTTGCACCTTGAATTTCCCTTAAGGATTATTGTTGAAATTATTTTCATCCCTGCATTATTCATCTATAAATTTGACAAGAAATAATGCAAATTAATAATCAACCTTTCAAGGTATAAAAGATAAATATGAGAATAGCAATAAAAGCTTTAAAGAAGAAATAGAAAATTATTTCTTCTTCTTCTTAGTTGCCTTGGCAGCTTTAGGAGCAGCAGTGGTACCAACTAATTTTGTGGCATCATCAATATCCTTTTGAGCAGTGTCAACTGCATTTGACATGTCGGTATTCCATTGTGACAGATTTGTTTTGGAATTAGAGAGGAAATTTTTATAAATCTCAATAGGTCCTTTCACCTCCTTGTCAGGAGTTTTCAGGGTATCAATCTTAGAGACCCAGGTATTGAAAGCTGTCGTGCTATCAGCGAAGGATTTTTGGAAAGTGTTGTAACTGTTCCATAAATTATTCAGCGCAGTTTCATTGGTAGTGCTGTTACTTTTGAAAGTATTAAACTTTTCATCTTTGGACTTGCCAATCTTCTTCATGATTTTGTTATCAGCTTTAGAAATTCTGTCTCTGTTGAATTTTAAAGTATCACCAAAACTGGCAAGGTCGGAGGAGAATAAACTCCAGTCAGACTTTACCTGGTTAAAATCTTCTTTCATTTTTTCGCTCATCTTCGACTTACAGGAAGTCAAACCCATAGCGATCATCAATACTACAATTACAAGGAAATTATTTTTCATTTTTATATATTTTTTATGCGATGTAAAATTACTGAAAAGAATAATGGAACAATCGTATCATATTAATAAGTTTTCAACAAGTGTAAGTGAACAAAGTTAATCGTCAAACTCCATTTCCAAACCATCATAAGCACAATAAATTCCAGGTGGCAATTCTGCATTGATTGCATCGTGAAGCCCCAATTGGTGTGAGATGTGAGTGAGGTAAGCAGTCTCTGGTTTTAATTCCTGGATAAGGTTTATCGCTTCATTCATCGTGAAATGTGAGATATGTTTTTCTTTTCTGAGAGCATTGATAATAAGAGTTTTGGTGTTTTTAATTTTTTCCATTTCATCTGTTGCAATAAAATTTGCATCCGTGATATAAGTAAAGTCTTTAATTCTAAAACCTAACACAGGCAACTTATAATGTAAAACCTCTATCGGAATAAATTCCAAACCCGCCACAGTAAAGGGAATGTTATTCGTAATAGTATGCAACTCAACTTCAGGAATACCAGGATAATTAATCCCTGAAAAAACATATTCAAATTCTCTCTTTAGATGCTCCTGAACATGAGTTGTGGCATAGATTGGAATCTTCTTCTTCATCTTATAATTAAATGCTCGAATGTCATCAAGCCCTGCAATGTGGTCTTTATGTTCATGAGTCAGGATAAGGGCATCTAAGCGTTGCACATTTGCACGAAGCATTTGATAACGAAAGTCGGGACCAGAATCAATGACCACTACCTTACCTTTATATTCAATCAGAACGGATGTTCGCAAACGTTTATCCTTAGAATTTGAAGACTTGCAAACCTCGCAATCACAAGCAATAACAGGTACTCCCTGTGAGGTTCCGCTACCGAGAATTGTAATCTTCACAACTTTATTTCAGTTTGTTTTAATTGATAAAGGAAGTCAGTATTCTTTTCATCTAAAAGCTGTTCATTGAATTCCAACTGCGCAACTATCTCCACAAGAATATTGATTTTGGTATCTATGGAAGCAAACTTATTTACAACAATAACTTTCGATTGTTCAAGGATACAATATCCTGATTTGAAGTTTCCTTTCTCATAACGTAGTCTGAAACCACCTTGTTCATAAAGGTTTTCGAGCTTAGTAAGGAATTGTTTTGTGTAATTTATAGTCATATTCTATTAATTTAATCAGGCTTCAAAATTACATAAAATAACGGTTATATATTTTAAGTCATCATTTTATTTCTCCTTCCTATTTTAAAGCATTTCATTTTTTGGTATTATCTTTGCAACCTCGGTTTTAAATAATAATAAAAATAAATAATGAATATGAGAAAAGTAAAATTAAGCATCGCAATAATCCTTATTGGTTGTATAAGTGCTGTGGCACAAATCAATCTTGGCAACTTAGAGAACAATGTAACGAATGCAGTAAAAGGAAATGGCACAAAGCCTGGTCTATCGAATGAAGATATAGTGCAAGGCTTAAAAGAAGCTCTCACTATAGGAAGTAATAACAGTGCTTCCAATGCTTCAAAGGTGGATGGTTATTACAAACATCCGGTTATCAAAATTCCTTTCCCTCCTGATGCGCAAAAAGTAGAGAAAACTGCGAGAAGTGCCGGCATGGGATCACAAGTTGATACCTTTGTTCTTAAAATGAACAGGGCTGCGGAGGATGCAGGTAAGACCGTAGCACCTATTTTCGTTGATGCGGTTAAGAATATGACCATAACTGACGGAGTAGGTATTTTAAGGGGAAATAATGATGCTGCCACGGTATATCTTCGCAACAATACATCTGATGCATTGAAGATAAAATTCAAACCAATTATCCAAGCTTCGATAGATAGAGTGCAAGTGATGAAATATTGGAAGCCTTTGATAGACAACTACAATAGAATTCCATTCGTAACTAAAATAAATCCCGACCTGAATGAATATATCTGTAATAAAGCCTTAGATGGATTGTTTTATTTAGTGGCGCAGGAGGAATTAAAGATCAGAAAAGATCCTATGGCTCAGGTAACTGATATTTTAAAGAAAGTCTTCGGACAATAACTTTTGAATTAAGATATTCCAAGTCTCAAAGACATAATTTGATTTATTTTATTAGTTCTTTAAAACGAAGGAGTGTTTATTGAATGGAACCCTTCCTTCTTTGCTTTAGAATGAAACCTGTATCCTAATGATAATTCATGCGCTCCACCTGTAGCATTTGAAAGTTTATTAACTGTAATATCATAACTATATCCAAGTATCATTCCCCAACGCTGCAAACCGATTGTTGTAATAATGGCATCGTTGATTCTATACCACATACCAGCTACCAGCCAGCTTCTCTGGATATACACACCCATACTTATTTGTTGAAAGTTTTGCTGTTGAATGAAAATAATATTGGGAGAGAGATATATTGGAATAGAGGAATTATTCAAAGGAATCATAGCACCGAGATTACCCATGAACTTAATTGGCAGGTTATTTCCTTGCGAAATAAATCCTTCACTTGGTTGGGTAATATGATCAACAGAAGCTCCAAAATAAAACTCTTTTGTATATCCAACAATTCCTGCGGATAAATCAAAGAACCTACTTTCCCCTTTAGGAGTGACTTCTTGAGTTGTATAAATAAATCCAATACCTGGAGTCACCGGGGTATTAAAAGTAAGTTTATTCCAATCCAAATTCTTCTGCATATAAGCTCCTTGAACACCGATACTCAAAGAAAAATCATTCGTAACATTCATAAGATATGAATATATCCCACTAATATTAGTAGTACTGATAGTTCCAGACCCGGCATTATCTTTCCAAGCCATCAAACCGAAGCCCCCATGAATGGCTTCCAGATATTGTGAATATTCCAGATCATAAGTAGTGAACTGACCAAGAATAGCAGGCCATTGATTTCGATAATTAAAACTGATTCGGGCAGAACTGTCTGTCCCGGCAAATGCGGGATTAAGATATAAGGGTGCCGCATAGTATTGTGAGAATAAAGGATCTTGCGCAAAGGAGATTCCAGTCATCATCGCAAAGAAAATAAGGATTATTAATTTTTTCATGAGCATGTAATTTATGTTAGGAGATGCAATATTAGGAAGAAAATCATTAATGACCAAATTTTAAAATGTATTCCCAAAGGAAATAGGAATGGATTATGGAACTTTATTAAAGTTTTTTTCGTTATTAAAGATGAAAACATTAGCTTGATAGTTGTTTCTATGAAAGTTGTGAATAAATATAAAATTCACATTGAAAATCTTTCAGGCTGCCTTAATGAAATCGAGGAAAATAGCTGCCCAACAAAGCTAACCTTATTAGGATACGTTTCTTTAAAACGAAGGAGTGTTTATTGAATGGAACCCTTCCTTCTTTGCTTTAGAATGAAACCTGAATCCTAATGATAATTCATGCGCTCCACCTGTAGCATTTGAAAGTTTATCAACGGTAATATCATAACTATATCCAAGCATCATTCCCCAACGCTGCAAACCGATTGTTGTAACAATGGCATCGTTGATTCTATACCACATACCAGCTACCAGCCAGCTTCTCTGGATATACACACCCATACTTATTTGTTGAAAGTTTTGCTGTTGAATGAAAATAATATTGGGAGAGAGATATATTGGAATAGAGGAATTATTCAAAGGAATCATAGCACCGAGATTACCCATGAACTTAATTGGCAGGTTATTTCCTTGCGAAATAAATCCTTCACTTGGTTGGGTAATATGATCAACAGAAGCTCCAAAATAAAACTCTTTTGTATATCCAACAATTCCTGCGGATAAATCAAAGAACCTACTTTCCCCTTTAGGAGTGACTTCTTGAGTTGTATAAATAAATCCAATACCTGGAGTCACCGGGGTATTAAAAGTAAGTTTATTCCAATCCAAATTCTTCTGCATATAAGCTCCTTGAACACCGATACTCAAAGAAAAATCATTCGTAACATTCATAAGATATGAATATATCCCACTAATATTAGTAGTACTGATAGTTCCAGACCCGGCATTATCTTTCCAAGCCATCAAACCGAAGCCCCCATGAATGGCTTCCAGATATTGTGAATATTCCAGATCATAAGTAGTGAACTGACCAAGAATAGCAGGCCATTG
>JABDAW010000028.1:20124-23782 GCA_013288905.1 Bacteroidota bacterium
CAAGCCATCAAACCGAAGCCCCCATGAATGGCTTCCAGATATTGTGAATATTCCAGATCATAAGTAGTGAACTGACCAAGAATAGCAGGCCATTGGTTTCGATAATTAAAACTGATTCGGGCAGAACTGTCTGTCCCGGCAAATGCGGGATTAAGATATAAGGGTGCCGCATAGTATTGAGAGAATAAAGGATCTTGAGCATAAGACATTCCAGTCATCATCGCAAAGAAAATAAGGATTATTAATTTTTTCATGAGCATGTAATTTATGTTAGGAGATGCAAAATTAGGAAGAAAATCATTAATGACCAAATCTTAAAATGTATTCTCTGGATAAAGAATCATGAATTGAAAGCCTTTAATAAAGGTTTATTCATTAGTAAATATGGAACCTCAAGTATCTTAATCCTTATTGTTTCTTCTTTATCAGGAACCTTTGGTTTGTTTATACTTTCGGGCGGTGGGGGTATTGAAGGGGGGAGTTTATTAAAAGGAATTGCAAATTATACTAATTTCTCCTTCCCCTTTATGTATTTTATTTTTGGTTCAAATAATACTAACTATATAATCAATCAATTATCTTGACTGTTTTGTTGTTATTATATGTATTCAAATTCTGCTTCCCATTCACCACTATCTCTATCTTCATCAAGATGTAATTCAAGTGAGTGAATGAACAATTTATCGTGGAAAAATCCGACTGATTTATTAAACAACTTGTTAGCTTTTTTCTTATCAAGTAAAACTATCCATGAATCTATTGGTTCTTTATCAATAATAGATTCAACTAATTCACCAAGGATATAATTTAGATTAGTTATTGTTGATTTTGTTTTATCTTTTTTATATGAAGCTAATATTTCAAAAATATATTCCTTTTCAATCTTTGTAAGTACAATTATATAATCATACCTATTACCAAAAAAAAACTCTTTCTTCATAACTTATAGGGATGTTTGATAAACGATAAAGTATCCATTGAAATGATGTTTCAATTTAATCTCTGTCATTTTATTCAAGTCTTCTTTTGTGAATACAATATTCATTTTCTTTTGAGCTTCTTCTTTATTGTCTTCAGTATGATAAGGCAAAATAAGGTTCAAAGTATTATCTTTTATTTCAGGATACTTTGTTTCGTTTAAGATATTCCCTTCTGCCTTTACTTCGGTCATAATTCTAAACCTTAATTTTACAGATGCTTTATCAACACTCCTTACTTTACTGAAATTTTCTTGTTCAGAAAACATCTCTGTTAACAATAATTCAAGTTCGGGAGTAATCTCTTTTCCACTTTCTTTAAGTCTTTCATTTAAGACTTGTGAAAAGGATCTACTGATCAAATCATTTGTTCCTATTGTCTCAAAAAAACTCCCATCCACAAGAACTATTTTCTGTGAACTTTTCTTTTTATTCCTCCCTCTCACCAGATAAAACACATTTCTTTCTGGCATAGAATAAATATCATCTCCTGCAAGTTCCATTTGTTGCTTTACATGACTGCTTTCTCCTTTTATAATTCTATCAATACTTTTCTTTGCTGTTGGAATAGTTGAATTAAATGAAGAAACCAAATAATAATCACTATCTTTTAGTTCAATCAATTCTCCGCCCGTAAAAATGCTTTTATCTTTATTGAGTCTAATGGCTAAATCAGGAAAAACTCCTTTGTTGATACAGGATAGTAAATCTGAATTGAACGAAAAATCTTCTAATTTGATAATGTGTTCAAATAAATCTTTCTTATCAAAAAGATCTTTATAGAAATGAAATATTGAAGTCATCTAATTATCGAAAAGTAATAAATCAGATTCTCCTTTTTTCTTCTCTACTTCAAATTCATCTCCCCAAATTTCTACTAAGTTTTCTGTACACGTATAATCTTTGAAATTCTTTTGAATTAAATCCGCTTCCCTGATATTTGTTAATCGTTCTAAAATACATTTAGCATTTTCAGGATCTATTTCAATGCCAATAGATTTCCTTTGAAGTTGATGTGCTACAACAAGAGTGGTTCCTGTACCTGCAAAAGGATCGAAGACCGTATCATTAACATTCGTAGAAGATAAAATTATTCGCAATAACAACTCTAAAGGTGCTTGTTGTTTATGAAAACGTTCTCCATTGTCATTACGGATGGCTTCATTGCCTGCAAAATATCCCGATGTAAGTTCTCGAATATCATCCCAAACATCAGTAACAAAGATTCCATTTTCTCTTTGTGTTTTGTAATTAGCAGGCAACTTCGGATCTATCCTTAAACGATGAAATGTTTTAGCTTTTTCCCCTTTAGTGGCATAAGCTATCATCTGATATTGTTTACCATATTTATTAGGAACAGGTACTGCCGATGTTTTCTTCTTCCAAATAATCATATTCTGAAAACTCCACCCGGTTTCTCTTAATGTTCTTAATACAAATTCAGCATTTTTCTCCCGCTGCATAAAATAGACAGCCGCTCCCTTATTACTGATTTCAAAGGCATAGCCACAAACCTTCTTCATCATTTCCCAATACGCTGCTTCATCCATATTATCATCATGATGAGCATAATCTTTTTGTTGATTAAAAGGAGGATCTAAAAATGTCAAATCTACTTTCTCTTGAATAGAGCCATGTTTGATTACATCAATACAATTTTTATTTATTATCTCGAATCCCATTTTGTCTTTCTGTTTCTAAAAAAATTTTAAAAAATTATCGGCTGCAAAGATACTTTATTAATATTTGGTATTTGAGATTAATAAATGGATAGAGCAAATAAAAAATATAAAGCTTATCTTCCAATTCAAATCTTCCATTCTAACTTCAATCCCTTCCCAATGTGAACCAATAATCTTGATTTATTAAACCTCTGCCACTCCTACGGAGTTCAGCTTTTATATGTATTAATATTTTCTATTAAGATTAAACTCCTGCGGAGTCATATACAATCCCGTAGGGATGACATCTTAATAGAAAAGAATTAAGAATAAAAGCCGAACTCCCCGTCCTTAAAGCCTTCCATCCTCATCTCTTTCCTGAAGTTCCGGGTTTGGAAGTTCTTTTTATAGTATTCAAAGTGAGATTTTGAGATCAAAAAGAAAGACATCTATATCTGTTAGTAAAACTTATAGGGTTAGTAGTTCAGCTACTAATCTTAGTAGTAAAACTTTTAAGCTTAGTAGTTCAGCTACTAATCTTAGTAGTAAAACTTTTAAGCTTAGTAGTTCAGCTACTAATCTTAGTAGTAAAACTTTTAAGCTTAGTAGTTTTACTACTAAGCTTAGTAGTAAAACTTTTAAGCTTAGTAGTTCAGCTACTAATCTTAGTAGTATAACTTTTAAGGTTAGTAGTATTACTACTAAGGTTAGTAGTACTACTACCAAGCATTGTTTCCTTGCTTTAATGTATTAAAATACCACTTATATGCTTTGAAATAATACTTCCATTACTGAATGTTTTGTTTCTTGATCTCTTTATTCTACTTCTCTATTTAGATGTTTTGGAACCAGATATTGATCTTCAACTTTGTGGCATCGGATGAGAATTTTTATTTATTATTGTTTCAGGGCAATATATGTTTGTTGTTATTAGTTATAGCGATTCTAATGATTAATAAAGAGAAGTCAGCATCCCAGATATTGAATAATTATACAATGATAAAGCATTCCAATTTTGAT
>JABDAW010000029.1:0-22948 GCA_013288905.1 Bacteroidota bacterium
TAATTACTGGAAAGCCCTATTTATTCTATTGCAGAGTTATGGATTCAAAGTAATTTTAGTGAATGGCAAATTCACGAAAAATGTAAAAGGGAAAAAGACAGATGTTCTGGATTGTCAGTGGATTCAAAAACTTCATTCATTAGGTCTTCTTGAAGGAAGTTTTATTCCTGATTATGATACCGAAAAACTACAGCATTTTTGTCGCCACAGACAAAGTTTGCTGGAAGATTCCGCATCCTTAATTCCCAAAATGCAAAAGGCAATGAGACAGTCAAATATCAGGCTTGATAATGCTTTGAATGATATTACAGGAGTTTCCGGACGTGCAATTATTGAGGCTATCATTGCTGGGCATCGCGATCCGAATTATCTTGCATCATTGGTCAATTACAGAGTTAGAAAATCAAAGGAGGAAATCGTCAAAGCCCTCACCGGAGATTGGCGCGATGAATATGTCTTTGAGTTGAAGCAAAGCTATGAACTTTATCTTGTCTATCATCAAAAAATTAAAGAATGTGACAAGGAAATTGAAAGGGTTCTTCAAGAACGAATCAAAGGAGATGATTCCGATTCAGGTGTTAAAAAAGAATTAGACATGTCATCAATAAAGCCAAAAAAATATGGCAAAAATGATCCAAAGATTAATCTTCAGGAACTGTCCTTTCGACTTACCGGTGGAGTAGATCTTTCGGCTATCGAAGGGGTAAGCCATAATACCCTGCTTTCCATCCTGTCAGAAGTAGGAATGGATTTCAGTACGTTCCCAACAGGCAAGCATTTTTCTTCGTGGTTACACCTTTCTCCAAACAATAAAATTACGGGAGGGAAAGTGATTTCTTCAAAGACCCCGAAAGCTAAACACAGATTAGCAGATGCGCTAAGACATGTGGCAGTAGTAATAGGTTGTAATCTTAAAAGCGGAGCACTGCACCAATTTTTTAAACGCATAGAATATAAAAAAGGGAAGTCGGCAGCGATTACAGCCGTTGCCAGAAAATTAGCAGTAATAATTTGGAATATGATGACAAAAAAAACTCCTTACATCTGTATTCAAGAAGAAGAATATTTAACGAGAATAAGAGAAAAACAAATCAAATCATTAAACAGAAAAATCATCTCTCTTAAAATTCAGCCTCATGAATTAGCTCTTTGATAAGCGTTACATACACACCCGTTAGATAGAATACTATCATAAAAGGATGAAATGGAAAACTTAATTGTGTTGCTTTTTAATTATTGAATATATCACTGCAATCCATGATACTATCATAGCAATGCAAAATAGGTAAGTAAAAATTAAAGGGATCGTTTTATTAATTGAATTGTCAGCAATAATCTCACAAACAACACACAAAAAACTTGTCAATGTTGATAAGGCAAGCAGCCTGTTTCTTTTTTTCATGTTATCAGTATTCATTATATTTTTACTACTCTCTATAAGGATTTTTTCTTGCCTACTTTTAATTTCCCTTTCATCCTGCAAAATTAAACATAAATAAATACATCTATTAATAGACCCTTCAACTATAAGGCGTTTAGCTCCGTTCCTCATCCTTTTATTGCAGCACCGCAAGGGCGGATGCTATCATATAAGGATGATAGAGGAAAAAATAATTTCGTGTCATGAATTTGGAAGTATGTATTTCCCAACAAGAAAAAACCAAAGATATATTCCAGTTATTCCACCCAATAATCCTGATAGAAGAAAAGTAAGTCGTTCTTGCTTTGGAATAAATTGGAAGATTATATAAAACAAAATCGTTGTACCAACTATACATTCAAGAATGGGGAATCCCTCTTTTCCCATATCCATAAAATAAGAAATTCTTGAATCAAAGGAATAATAGTTGAGTCGAGGGAAGGCTAAAATAAAGAGTTTTGACCATATATCAATCACTGCCCTTAGCCAAAACAAACTTGAGAACCTGTTCATAATCTTTTTATCAATCATAAGGACTTTGCGTTTATTTTGTTTTCCAGAGATAGATTTTATCTAAAGGATTGATTTCTATAGGAAAAAGCAGAGGAATACTAGCTTGGATTCGTCTTGTCCTAGCTTGGATTCGTCTTGTCCTAGCTTGGATTCGTCTTGTCCTAGCTTGGATTCGTCTTGTCCTAGCTTGGATTCGTCTTGTCCTAGCTTGGATTCGTCTTGTCCTTTCTTGGATTCGTCTTGTCCTTTCTTGGATTCGTCTTGTCCTATCTTGGATTCGTCTTGTCCTATCTTGGATTCGTCTTGTCCTATCTTGGATTCGTCTTGTCCTAGCTTGGATTCGTCTTGTCCTAGCTTGGATTCGTCTTGTCCTAGCTTGGATTCGTCTTGTCCTAGCTTGGATTCGTCTTGTCCTTTCTTGGATTCGTCTTGTCCTTTCTTGGATTCGTCTTGTCCTATCTTGGATTCGTCTTGTCCTATCTTGGATTCGTCTTGTCCTATCTTGGATTCGTCTTGTCCTAGCTTGGATTCGTCTTGTCCTAGCTTGGATTCGTCTTGTCCTAGCTTGGATTCGTCTTGTCCTAGCTTGGATTCGTCTTGTCCTTTCTTGGATTCGTCTTGTCCTTTCTTGGATTCGTCTTGTCCTATCTTGGATTCGTCTTGTCCTATCTTGGATTCGTCTTGTCCTATCTTGGATTCGTCTTGTCCTAGCTTGGATTCGTCTTGTCCTAGCTTGGATTCGTCTTGTCCTAGCTTGGATTCGTCTTGTCCTAGCTTGGATTCGTCTTGTCCTAAGTTAGATTCGGCTCGCGGTAGAACATTTTTTAGTGAAACTGAGGATAAATCGGACAGGTTGTCTTTTCGGCTTTCTTGAAATTGAGTGTTTATAGGGTGTTTGACTGTCTTGTTTAATTATAATTTGGATCTGCAAAACGACGGTCATAGGTAAAGGTCTTATCTGTGAGTGTTTTCAGGAAGGCGATGATGCGGGCTTTTTCGGTTTCATTTAATCCGACGTTCCGAAGGATGCTTTTATCGAAGTTGGAGGTCTTGAAATCTCCTTTGGCATAATGATTCAGGACTTGTTCGAGGTTTTTGAATCGTCCGTCGTGCATGTAGGGATAGGTGATCTCGACATTGCGCAGGCTGGGGACTTTGAACTTCATGAAGTCGTCTGGAATGCCTGTCAATGCCATCCTTCCGGAATCTTTGAACGAAGTATCAAAGGCAAGACCGATGTTGCGGAAAGAATTGTCCGTGAATAAAGGTTCTTTATGGCAATTCTCACAATGGCTTCTGAACAATTTCAAGCCCTCAAACTCTGTCGTTGAAAGGGTGTCCTCATGCCTGATGAATTTATCGTATCTCGAATTGCTGCTGATCATCAAGCCGGTGAATTGGGTGAGGGCTTTGAGGATCCTTTCGCTGTCAATGATAGTGTCATGGAATGCTTTTTTGAAACGCTCGACATATTCGGGATTATGTTGCAATTTTTGAATGACACCTTTCAAATCTTCGTTCATCTCGAGAGGGTTCGTGATGGGCGCGAGGGGCTGCATGTCGAGATGGTTGATGCCTCCATCCCACATAAAACTTTTCTGCCAAATCATGTTTTGAATGGCGGGGACATTGCGCTTACCTATCAAGCCATTGATGCCATGACTGACCTTGTGATCAATATGTGCGAATGCCGCAAACCGCTGATGACAGAAGGCACAGCTAATCGAGTTATCCTTGGAAAGAAGGGGATCATAAAACAAATACCTGCCCAGCAGAAAGCCATCGGGCGTGATTTTATTATCCTTGAATTCATAGACTAACTTCGGGAAACCCTTTGGAATCACCAGTTCCACATCTTTCTTCGAGATATAGAAATACGGATTGTCGTTCGTGAAGCTGTTGAATAAAAGGATAAACGCTACCAGGGAAAGAATAACAACACTGCTTTTCGAAAAATAAAAAAGGGGGGAACGCAGATGACACAGATTGTTTATGATAAGGTATGATTTCTTATTAAAATAAAAGAATCTTATTTTATCATAAGCAATCTGTGTCATCTGCGTTCCTATTTTCCGAAGAAGCCTAACACTGCTTTTCAATTTCATTTTCTATTGGATAACTGAAAACATCGTCTTGTAATTATCGGCAATAGTTGTTGCATTATGAAAGTCTGAAACGGTTGATACCATTGAGAAATCTATCTTGTTCACAGCATCAAAGACCTTGGAAATATCCGCCTTGATTGTTATTACAGAATAATCATTTGACAGCTTTTTTATTCCTTTTGGTGCAAGGTTTAAATTGATTTCACGAATACAATTGTTGGGATATTTATAACCACCGATATGGAATTCCAACATATTCCCCGTGGACTTGGAAGCAGGGGACTGACCGTCCATCTTGAAGAACACATAGCCAGCATTCCATGCCCAGAACATTCCAAGAGTAGGATCTAAAACACCAGTCTGAATGCCGCTGCAATTGTGGATGCTGTCCACACCGATGATAAAATTGATGGATGAATAGTCATCCTGATCAACGTTCAATTCAATGATATTAGACCCCGGACCGGCATCATCAATCAAATAATATTCCGAAGAACTGTAGCCCTCCGTGCCATCTTTCTTAATCAAATGAATATTCCCAATGTAGTACCGAAGCCTGGAGACAGTATAGGATTGTCCAAAGCCATTCTTATAAACTCCACTGTCTAATTTCAAATACTTATCCCGGACATAATCCTCAAAAAAGACAGAGATTCTATGCTTCCCCTTGTTGTTATTTGAGGGATTAAAAAAAGAAGTGGCAACCACAAGGATTGCCACACTTACAATAATGAAAACTACTCTCTTTGCCAAATAATTCATTCGGCAAATATATTATTTACTCTTAACGAATTTCTGAACTACCTGTTCGTCATTTGCTTCGAGATGCAGGAAGTAAATTCCATTGGCATACTTTGAAAAATTAAAAGCATAGCTAATGCTGGGTTGCATGGTATTAAAGGATTCCACGAGCTTTCCCTTGGAATCATAAACACTGCATTTGATATTATTGGAACTCGCCGGATCAAAATAAATGTAGGCATAATCTTTCACAGGATTAGGATTAAAAGTAAATTTAATATGACTATTAATTTCACTTATTCCGGTGGGATTATAAATATGAGTAGAATCTGTAATTGTAATATGCCCGCTGGCAGGACCTGTATCACCCGCCGTAACGACACCGTAATAATTGCCATAGTAGGTATAAGGAAACACAGGCTTTAAGGAATCGTCAATCGTTACAAAGTAGCAGTAAATTCCATTTGGATATTCCGGAGTTTTACAAAACCTTCCATTGCTGGAATCAAGATCACCAGAGCCAGAAACATAAATATAATCCTCAATGAAACAACCCAAAGGATAGGAAGAACTGATTGCTGGACCATAATCCGCAGATGACAAGGCAGTCCCGTTTGGCAAAGTATCTCGCACAGTAATATTCCTCAATTGAAATGAACTTTTCATTCTTTTGATAGGACCTGTGCCATTTGTATCGGTATAAGCATAAGCCCCATAAACAGGAAACCCGTCAAAAGCATAACCGATAATCGGTGAATGATGGGTGCTGTCTGCTTGATTATAAAGGCAGGTCGGGCTTACATGATGATGGTATTCGCCCTGCTGTTGGGGATGCCCAAGACAATTATCAAAACCAGGACCTTCCCAATAATATGCATTTCGATTCCAATAGCCCTGGTTGTTATAAGACATTGCATCAGACACGTTAAAGATACTTACGCCATTCGTCCAAACCCCTGTGTGTCCAAGCCCCACAATAGTTTTTGTTCCGGTCTGCTGCATCGGATGATGGGGAATCTTGAATACAAAATTCTGATTGGAAGGGGTGTTTGGATTATTCATCCATGGACCAATACTATAGCCAGGAATGCAAGTGCAACTTACATAGGTATAGGTGGTGTCATACTGTACAATTTGCACATTGGATAATATTCCGGAATAACCGGTATCTGCCCCGGGATTGATTATCCAAGAAGTTACATCAGGAGTCAATTGTGCGAAACCACTTATGGATATCGCAAGGATAGTTGTTACTGTTAAGATTGTTTTTCTCATAATTATAATTTATTTATTAAAATCGTTTGAATATTTAGACGCTGTCAAATTCAAAAACTTGCGCTGCTTGAGTAGATTCAGGACGATTAATGGCTTTAATCATGAATCGTTTTGTAGTTAATATAAAAGCGTTTACCATTCCATAACATTGAATTAACTTTCGGTTGATTTTTGGAGGATAGGTTTGCGCCCGTACAAAAATAAACAATATGCTAATATCTACAAATAGTCTAAGGACTCTAAAAACTTTTATACTCTTATTAACCCTAACTACTTGTTTGAATGCCGCGACGATAAGAGGAAAGGTATTGGATTCAAAAACCAATGAAGCACTGACCGGAGCTTTGGTATTTAATAAAGATAATATTCTGATAAATGATGTTGTCGGGCTTGATGGTTCTTATACCATAAGGGATGTGGCACCTGGTAAATATACATTTGCTGCACGTTTCATTGGTTTTACTATTCTTGAAAAGGAAGTAACCATAACAGATGCTAATGAAGTGGTAACAGTTGATTTTCTATTAGAGGCATCGGCTCATGATCTTGGAGAATACACCGTAGTTACAGAATATGAGAAAGGTTCTGACAACTATGCCCGTAGCCTTGAAAAGTCCTCTGACTATGTCATGAACATCATGTCTGCAAAGACCATTCAGATGTCACCAGACCTTACCATTGGGAATGTATTGCAACGTGTATCTGGTGTTGTTGTTGAGAAGGCACCTAACGGTGAAGGTCGTTATGCAATTATTCGAGGTATGGACAAACGATATAATTATACCGCGATAGATGGAATAAAAATTCCAAGCCCTGATAGTAAGAATCGTTATGTGCCGATGGATATTTTCCCTTCTGAATTGGTTGAAAGATTAGAAGTTATCAAGTCTTTGAATGCAAGTATGGAGGGCGATGCCATTGGAGGTGTTGTGAATTTGAAACTGAAAGATGCGCCGGATAGATTCATTTGTGATGCCAATGTTTCAATGGGATATAGCCAGCTTTTCTTTGATCAGAAGTTTACAACCTTTGATAAAAGTGCCGTCAGTAATCAATCCCCTTTTCAAATGTATGGACCTGATTATGTAGTAAAGAATACGGATTTCCCGGTTGGTGCTTTTACTTATAATCACATGGATCCTGCACCAAATGTTTTAGCAAACTTCAGCATTGGTGACCGCTATTTGAATAATAAATTAGGAGTAATTCTTTCAGGTAATTATCAAAATACATACAGTGCCACCCAAAGTTTCTTCCTGGCACCAAGTGCTCAACCTAATTACGTTCCACCAAACGGACCTATTTTCGATGATATTGAAGAACGTTTTTATTCGACTCAACAAACCCGGTCTGCCGTTCATGCTAAGTTAGATTATGATTTTGATAAGAACAACAAAATCAGTTTTTACACGGTCTATGTGCGTCTTGACGAATTCAGAGAGCGTCATACAAGCGATACTGTAGCAAACACTAATGCAGGTAGAGTCAATACCGATGATGAAACAAAAGTAAGTCATCAAATGATTTTTAATTCTACTCTACATGGTGACCATACGCTGTTACCAGGGCTGAAATTTGATTGGTCAGGTGCTTATGCAGATGCATCCGATAATATTCCTGATTGGGGTACTCTTTCTTCCCAATCCAATTTCGTAACAGGTGCTCCGAATACCTATAATGGTTTTAGCAGACGTTGGGTTTATAATGATGACAAGGATAAAAGTGCATTCGCTAATCTATCATACAAACATAAATTATTTGGACAGGATGTAGAATTTAAAGTAGGCGGTATGGATAGAAATAAAGTTAGGACAGAGACTTATGACACCTACACCCTCGACTTTACAAACGTTACTCCATCAGGGGTTCCAATTGACACAAATTTATTCACTGTGGATGGCAAAAGCCTCACCGGCACTCCTGAGAATGCAAACAATTATTCAATTACAGAAAACATTTATGCATTCTATGGACAGATAAAATTGAATATCGGAAAGAAATGGGAATTGCTTGGCGGCTTGCGAAAAGAATATACCAACGATTCATTTTTTACACAGGTTCCTCTTACTATTAATGGCAAATATGGCGATATTCATTACAGCGATCTTCTTCCAAGCTGGAGTATTAAATATGCCCTTACAGATAATCAAAATTTGAGAGCAAGTTACTTTGCTTCTATTACCAGACCAAGTTTCTTTGAGGTAGTCCCTTATTCCATTACCGGCGAATATTTTGATGAAGAGGGTAATGATTCCTTGAAACATACCCAGGCAGATAATTATGATTTAAGATGGGAATGGTTTCCGAAACCTTCCGAAGAAATATTGGCAGGGGTGTTTTACAAGAACATTACTAATCCTATTGAATATGCCTTTGTTCGTCCTCCCAGTACCACATCAGCATTGGACATTCAACCTCAAAACTTCGGAAATGCTACAAATTACGGTTTCGAATTTGTAGCAGTAAAATATTATAAACATTGGGGAATATCTGCTAATTATACTTATACCCATTCGCAGATTACCACAGATAAATTGTTGTATTATAACAGCCCAACAAAGGGCAATACCGATACATTGGTTAATCAAACAAGACCGCTGCAAGGGCAAGCTGACCATATAGCCAACCTGTCATTAATCTATAAAGATGAAAAGATGGGCTTGGATATTCGGGTTTCTGCTGTCTATACCGGCAAATTGATTTCACAGGTATCTCCTGATTTCGGTCTTGATTACTGGCAGATGCCGATGACCAGGCTTGATCTTTCTTTCGAGAAGAAACTTTCAAAGAAAATTAATCTCGCAGTATTTGGAAAGGTCAATAACATCCTGAATACTGGCTTAGTCATTCGCATCGAACAGCCTAATCCTTATGCCGGTTATTCCTCAAGTAATGCATTCTATCTTCCTCAACAGACTGATGCGGGGAGCATTCTTGTCGAAAAGGAATTATATGGTCAAAGCTACCTCTTAGGTCTTCGTTACAAATTTTAATAATCAAAGCAAGAAAATAATAATATGAAAAGAAAAATTCTGATAACAATATTCGCCGCAATTATAATAACAGGAATATTTAATTCGTGCAAGAAAACTTCTAATGAGGTTCGTCAAATTTATGTCGCTCCGGCATTAGTAGTCCATGCTGTACAACCTGGAAATATTTCAGGTGCTATTTCAGGAACAATGACTACCGGCAACACTTACACTGTTTTGGCAGATTCGGCAGTAATAATTCCAAAGGGTGATACCCTGTGGCTTCAACCTGGAGTAACAGTCTGTATGAATACCAATGCAACCATTATCGTCCAAGGGGCTTTGATTTCTTTGGGTACTCAAGCTCAGCCAAATTGGTTCACGGTATGTAATCTTTCAAAAATTAATACTCCTCAAATGGGAGAAACCCCTGCTTCAGACCCAGCCTGGAATGGCGGTGCTGGATCATGGACCGGTATTAATTGTGATACTTCCTGTACTTTGCTGGTTTTAAAATGGACGCACATAGAATTTACAGGAGGTAAATTCCCCGTAGCAGAACCTTTTGCCGGCGGAGGTTATGGAAAAACTTCTTATGGAATATTATTCCAAAACCCTCTTGGTGACTTTGTTATGGAAGATTGCTGGATGTACGGTGGAGTTGATGATGCTGTTCGTGTAGAAAATGGTCGTTGTTGCCTTATGCGAAATACGTTTGAAAAAATGGGTTATACAGGCGGAGATAATATTAATTGCAAATCAGGAAGTGTCGGCGATATAGCGTTTAACCTTTTTGTCGGTGAAGCGACAAATGCATCTAAAGCATCTAATAAAGGTACTTCATCGCCTGAATGTAATATCAACATGTATAATAATACTTATATCAATTGTGGCTATAGAAATATTTCGACGGGTGTGGGTGGCAGCATTGACTATGAGCAAGGCGCAAGAGGATTGGCTTACAACAATCTTATTGTAAATTGCCAATTTGGCATTCGTGTGTTATGCAGCCCCATTGCCGATACAGCGAACATGAGTTATACCAGTAACTATGCTTATGGAGATAATACTGCCGTTTGCGATCAATTTTTCCCTGTAGGATATATCACCAGACCCACTGCTTATGTTATTCCTGCGCCTGGCACTACAAATTATATTTATGCACCAAGTACCTGTAGCTCGGTTGGGTATGATGCATCAGCATTAGCAGGGCAAAACAATCCTCTCTTTTTGAATTTCCCATTGCCAGAAGCCGTTAGCCATCTTTATGACATCAGTTATGTAACACCAGGAACAATCCCTCCATTAACACCTACAGGGGGACCAGGTTCCTACAATTTCCAATTACAATCAACTTCGCCTGCAATTGGAAAAGGCTATACCAACTTCAACCCTAATAATTCAATTTCTGTAGGTGTTCAAACGCTTTTGAGTCAACCACAAATTAATGCGCCAATAGTTGTGACTTCTCCTGCCACTGACATAGGATGCTATCCTTTCCTTGGCGGTGGGAATCTCCATTAAGAAAATTTTTTTCTGATTCAAGAAAATCAGAATTGAATAAAAACTTTCAAGCCCTCCGAAGATTAAATTTTCGGAGGGCTTTTAGTTGTACTTTATATTTAGCTCCTTGATCTCGACAACCAGCCCCATGATCTCGAAATCCAGCCCCATGATCTCGAAATCCAGCCCCATGATCTCGACAACCGGCTCCATCATCTCGACAACCAGCTCCATCATCTCGACGACCAGCTCCATCATCTCGATCATCGGCTCCATGTTCTCGACAACCGGCTCCAACATCTCGATCTTGGGCTTCATGATAGAGATGTTGGGGCTAAACATCTCTCTGGCGAGTTTCCCTGCCTCATTCAAAACCGACTTTATAACGGGAAAAGGGGGAATTTTGGGGAATTTTAGGTTTTGACACTCCTTTATATATAACTACCGTGTACCCACATCTTTAAAATTAAAAAAAGCAATAATGAATATTGAACAAGGAATTTTGAATATTGATTTAGAAGGTTAAATTTAGAAGAAAAGAAGTCAGCATACGACTATGTTCATCGTTAACGAACTTCAATATTCAAAATTCCTTGTTCGATATTCATTATTCTTTTCTTCCTTTTTCCTTAATAAAAAAAATGTGGGTACACGACAGAATATATATACCATTTTTCAAATGTCATCATACACTTCACCCATTTTATTGATTTTGTATCCTTATAATAAATCCAATATTATGAATAAGAAAACTCATTCAATAAATTATTCATAATTTCGCCGCTCTAAATGTTCTAAATGATTTCTTAATAAATATAAATACAAAATGAAAATTTTATATCCAAATTCAAAAAGCATTCTTCTGTTAGCTATCTATCTTTTGCTAAACTTCGGTGCAAAGTCTCAAATCAATGACACCATCAATGTTCAAACCTTTACATTCGGCTCTTCTCAAGATTCTTTCTTCATCTTTCCACCCGATACCAATCGCTATGAGAAGATTCTGATGAATTACACCCTGAAGTGCAACCCTGCCCTGACACCATACCATTGCGGGCAATGGGATTATCTGAGCTACACCGATTTATATCAGCATACCCACACGTATGATTCGACATTGCTGACGGCACCGAGTTATATCGTTGACGGCAACAGCCCTGATAGCATTCAATACATGATAAGCCCTTCATACAGCTACTTTCCGCATTGGCAGACCCATATCGTTTATGATAATATCATCTCTGTGGATAGCTCGACTATCGGCACCGGAAGTATGATTTCTAATCATCCCTTCAACAGTAATTTTCCGCAATCCCGTACTCAATATTTATGGAAAGCCAGTGAGCTTACCACAGCAGGTTTGCATGCTGGGAATATCACTAATCTTCGTCTGAATCTTCAATCTTTGGGAAGTCAATTAAACGGGCTTACCATCAGATTAAAGAACTCGACATTGGATTCTCTGACTCCTGCTATCCATGAAACCACAGGGCTTTCCACTGCACTTACCGCAGATATTTCGTTCGCATCTACTGGCTGGAATGTATTTAATCTCACCTATCCATTTCACTGGGATGGAACCTCAAATCTTGTTATTGATATCAGCTATACCAACAGCAATGCAGGTACTGACAATACTATCGGATCCGACAGCACTAATTTCTCATCCGGAATATATTCTTCCGGCGATGACCGTTCCTTATTCTTCACCGGAACGGATCAGGTGGATGTTCCAAATAATGTCTTTGCTTCTCTGGACAGTTTCTTCACCGTTACCTTTTGGTGCTATGGAAACCCTGCTGTTCAGCCACAAAACAATTCTGCTTTTGAAGCAGAAGATTCATTAGGTCGAAGGGTGTTGAATGTTCACATGCCCTGGTCAGATGGCAATGTTTATTTTGATTGTGGAAATTCTGAAAGCGGCAGCTATGACAGAATAAACGCAGCAGTGGCTTCAACAGGTTGGGAAGGGCAATGGAATTATTGGACCTTTACCAAGAATGTTTCAACCGGTATCATGAGAGCCTATCTCAATGGACATCTTTTATTCTCAGGAACAACAAAAACCAGGACAATGGCAGGCATAAGGAAATTCTATTTCGGTTCCGGTGCTTCCGATGATTATTACTATGGAGGAAATCTGGATGAGTTTGCAGTATGGAATAAAGACTTGGATTCAACGACTATCAAGGCATATATGTTCAAGGACCTCGATGCTTCACATCCCTACAATTCAAATTTGATTCTGTATTACCATTGCAACGACAATTCATTTACCACTGCTGCTGATGCAAGTACTTTGGGAGGAGACAACGGGACTTTATTAGGAATTCCTTCTGATCCGCAGATTACAGGTCCAGCCTTATTCCGAAACTTTAATCCCACCAATGGTCGCCCTTATATTGTTTTCTCACAAGACTCTTTCACCAGCCATCTGGATTCTACATACACCATTGACTCTGTTGAAGATACTCCGTTCCAGATTGTTCAATACAATGATTTCGCCCATCCAACCACTCCTACAGATACCCTTTTGGTCTGGGGAACTTATTACAACAATTACACTTATGATAGTGTAGGGCATGCAACTGATTCATCCGCAGTTGCTGCCGATACCACTTTGCATTTGATTCAAACCCATTATTACAGCGCACCCTTTGAAGTTGTCATCCCCTATGAGATTGGCAGATTCATCACTCCTTATGGAATCAATCTTTCTCTTGGCAATGGTTTCACCTGGACGTATGATGTGAGCGATTATGCTACTCTCCTGCATGATACCGTCTATCTTTCCGGAGGCAACTGGCAAGAGTTATTGGATGTTTCATTCGAGATGATTAAGGGTATTCCTCCTCGTGATCCGATAAGCATTGTCAATCTTTGGAATGGAAATTATGCCTATGATGGTATTCAAAATACCCTCTCTGCTTTAACTGTCAAGATAGATTCCAATGCTTTAAATACCCGATATAAGATGACCACCACAGGTCATGGTTTTGGCGATAACGTTACTAATTGTTCTGAATTCTGTCCGAGACATCACTTCTTATCTGTGAATAATATTCAGGAATATGACACGCTGGTCTGGAGAAATTCTTGCAGTTCTAATCCTGTTTATCCGCAAGGAGGAACATGGATTTATAATCGTTCCAACTGGTGCCCAGGTGCTCCTGCCGGCACTTATGATTTCGAATTGACTCCTTATGTAACGCCCGGTGATTCTGTCAATCTTCACTACACTGTTGATCCTTTTACCTGGAATGGCGGAGGAACTCAACCTTATTATGCAATAGCGACCCAACTGGTTTCTTATTCTGCTCCGAACTTTACATTGGATGCAGGCGTTTGGGATATCGTTTCTCCAAGCAGCACCCAAATTTACAGCAGGGTGAATCCTATTTGTTCAAATCCTGAAATCATCATTAAAAATTGTGGTAAGGATACCTTGAAGAGTCTGACGATTGTCTATGGAATTGAAGGTGGTCCGCAGAGTTCATACAACTGGACGGGGAATCTTCCGTTCACCCAAATGCAACATGTCATTCTTCCGCCTTTCAATTGGAGCAGCGGGAATAAATTCATTGCAACAGTTGTCAATCCTAACGGAGGAGTTGATGAATATGGTCCGAATAACAGCATGACCACTACTTATTCCATGCCACCGCAATATCCTTCCACATTGATATTTGATTTATTGACCGACTATGAATATGCTGAATATGGTTATCCTGAAGGCTCTTATACCATCACTGATGACCAGGGAAATATTATCTGGCAACGAAGCAATCTCAATCCTTCGACCACTTACAAGGATACTTTGAACCTGGCTAATGGCTGTTATTTCTTTCATTTCATAGACCAATTGCCATATACCGACTGGACAGATCCTAACTATAACGAAGGCGATGGAATGACTGCATGGCCCGACACCAACAATATTGACGGGCACATGAATATTCGTAAAGCGAATGGAGCTATTCTTAAGTCCTTCAACATGGACTTCGGGCATGAGCTATTCCAGCAATTCACGGTGGGATATTACTTGGATGTGCCGAATATTCCTGTCCCTGATGTTCTTTCCATCTACCCGAATCCTTCCAAAGGCATCTATAATCTTGACATGTCTTTCAGCCAGGCGCAGGATGTTTCAGTTGTGGTATATGATATGATGGGCAATAAGATTTATGATCAATTAATCAAGAATGCTACTGTTCAGATTAATAAGATAGATCTCTCAAATCAACCTGATGGCATTTATTTCATTACCGCCCAAACCAAGGATAAAAGGATTTCACGGAAGCTGATCAAGAACAATTAAATACTTACTATGAATACTGAATTCCCAAAGAAATCTGATATTAAACTCACCGTTTCCCTTGATGAAAATCAAGTGCCTGCTGCCATAGACTGGATGGCGGATGATAGCGGAATGCCTGGCACCAAGCCTTGCAAAGCCGTCTTGCTGGGACTTTGGGATGGTGATGAACAAACCACTTTGCGCATTGATTTATGGACCAAAGAAATGTCAGTGGATGAAATGAAACGCTTCTTTTATGAGACCTTTATGGGTCTTGCTGATACTTATGAACGAGCAACTTTTGAAAAGGATGTTGCCAATGAAATCAGAGGCTTCGGGGAGCATTTCTCTAAGATAGCTGATGTGAAATAGTATTTCAAAATCGTATTCTTCATCAGGTAATATTTCGTATTGATTGATGTCAATTTTTGTTGCATTAATTGGAATATAAGCTTCGCATTCATCAATTAAGCGAACATAGATTTTTTCATTTTCCATTGCAAATAATGTTTATAAAACAAAACAACATTTCCAACTTAACAAACTCAATAACCCATTCAACTAAATTCCCCCTAAACATTAAACCGAAAGTGCATACAATCCCCGTCCTGCACGATGTATTCCTTGCCTTCGATAGAAAGTTTTCCGGCATCGCGGCAGGCGGATTCAGAACCGTAATGAATGAAGTCGGCATAGTGAATTACTTCGGCTCGGATGAAGCCTTTCTCGAAATCGGTATGGATAATTCCGGCGGCTTGCGGGGCTGTCATGCCTTTATCAATAGTCCATGCACGCACTTCCTTGACACCCGCCGTGAAGTAGGTCGAGAGATTCAAAAGACGGTAGGCAGCCTTGATTAATTTGGCAACTCCCGATTCATCCAAGCCCAAGTCAGTCAAGAAAACCTCACGATCTTCATAGCTATCCATGGAAGCAATGTCAGCTTCCACAGCAGCAGCAATGACAAGGACTTCAGCATTCTCATTCTTGACATATTCCTTCACTTGCTCGACATATTTATTCCCTCCAGGCAATGATTTTTCATCAACATTGCAGACATATAAAACAGGCTTTGCTGTAAGCAGAAAAATATCAGCAACATACTTGGTATCATCTTCCGAAACTTCGCCAAAAGTCGTGATACTTCGGGCAGATAACCCCTTCTCAAGATGGGCTTTGTAAAGCATACAAACATCAATGCCTTTCTTCACATCTCTATCGCCACCTTTTACTAATTTCTGTAATCTTTGAATCTTCTTTTCCACAGATTCCAAATCCTTCAACTGCAACTCCATGTCAATAGTATCCTTGTCTCGCAAGGGATTCACAGAACCATCCACATGCACCACATTATCATCATCAAAACATCGAAGGACATGAATGATAGCATTCGTCTCCCTGATATTTGAAAGAAATTGATTGCCCAAACCTTCGCCTTTCGAAGCACCTTTTACCAAACCTGCAATGTCCACGATCTCAATGACGGTAGGCACTACACGTTGCGGATTAACAAGCTGTTCCAATTTATTAAGACGTTCGTCGGGCACGGTAATAACCCCGACATTCGGTTCGATAGTACAAAAAGGAAAGTTAGCCGCCTGCGCCTTGGCATTCGACAAACAATTAAACAAAGTGGACTTCCCGACATTTGGCAAGCCTACTATTCCACATTTTAAAGCCATACTGATATTATTTTTAAGGGGTGCAAAGAAAGGAAACTAAAGGGAATAAGCTATTAAATCCCTTTGATAAAGAGAAAAAGAATTATAGAAAATCAGGAATGATCTCTAAAAAATTTCCTTTGAAGACCCCACCAAAGTCAGCAATTCCTGCTTAGGCGGAACCTCAATTCCATTAGCTCTGAGTTGTTCCTGAAAATGCTTGAAGGAAGGTAAATTTAAAAGTGTTTTCTCATCCTCTTCGGATTTAAAGAAAGCAGTATGGATAAAGGTCTTCCCATCAGGACTCAGGCAAGAATTATAGTTTATTCCAGGGTTACCAAGTTCGTTCAAATCAGACATTACTTTCTTAATGTTAAGCTGATTTTGGTCGGCATATTCTGCCTTTGCGGTGTAGGTTACTTTGACTATTTTCATTTTATAAAATTATTTTTATTCAATTGATTTATCTTTTTAATGCCTGTCGGTTTTTATACACCACGAATACAATTACAATATAATAACTGTGAGGGCTTGTCATTCCGACGAAGGAGGAATCCTATCCATATTTCAATAGGATTCCTCCTTCGTCGGAATGACAAGACGAAATTTGGTGTATAAAAGCCGACAGTCATTTATCTTTTTAATGCCTGCAAAAATAAACAATAGTTTATTAACCAGGGTACTACTTTTTAGGATTATTAAATCTTCCAAAAATCGCATGGGGGAAGTTTTTCGTCCTTTTCTTTTTATTGAAAGTATTTGGGTAGAAGTTTTCAGACCAATCCTTTTTTATATATCCTTTTGGGTAGAAGTTTTTAGGCAATTTCTTTCTTTAAATGTCCGGAGGGTAGTAATTTTTAAGCCGTTCTCGTCCATCAGAGCGGGCAAGAAAGTACTACCCAAGCCCCTCTAATGTTAAAATTTGATGTAATTTGAATATTTGTTTTGATTGGAATAGCTCATTATGACCAATTGAAATTAAATTAAACTATTCAAAATAATTATTTTTTTAATGAATTGCTTCGTTAAAATCAATTAGAATAAATTAATTCTAAAAATAGGGTTGGAATCTTTAATATTCAAGTTTTGAAATAAAAGTTCCTGAGAATTGAATTTAGGGAAAGCCTAACTTTTAGCGTCACAATTCACCATCCAGCTAATGCCAAATTTATCATCCAACATCCCAAAATAAGCTCCCCAAAACATTTCTCCAATAGGCATCGTGATTTGTCCGCCTGCAGCAAGGGCATTAAAAATCCTGTCAGCTTCTGCTTTGCTTTCGGTATTCACCGACAAAGAAATTTGTTTGCCAAAAGGTACCTTGCCCATTGCAGGATTGGAGTCGCTGCCCATCAAAATTGTCTCCTTGCTGATGGGTAAGGAGACATGCATGATTCTTTCTTTCGCACTGTCAGGCAGCTCCATCCCCGGCATCGGAGGCATGTCTTTGAACTTTGAAATCGTTTGGTATTCACCACCGAAAATTGATTTGTAAAAGGCAAATGCCGCTTCGCAATTGCCATCGAATGTCAGATAAGGATTAATAGTATTCATAGTATATATTGTTATTTATTTTACTGCTATTTGAGGATTTTCGGAACCTCTTTTTAGATTGTTATTGATTAATTATCGGAGGCGAATATATGAAAAATGAGATTGAATAAATCCAAGAAAGAATTGGAGGCTTATTAACATTTATTCATAATTTCTTGGTTGTTAATAAAATTTTTAGTAATTTTGTACCCTCAAATTGAAACGCGCTTTTAAATACAAACAACATTATGATTCAGAAATTACAAAAAATTTACAGAATTCCAATTCTTATTTTCTTCAGTATAATATCGCTCCAATCGTTCGGTGTCCTTAGTCAATATACGGTTCAGCATGTTCAGATTTTTACAAGCGGTTCACATCCCACGAGTTTGTTATGGCAAGATATGTTCAGTGCTACCTATAATTCAGGACGTGTTCTTCCTACCTGGAATTATTCAAATTGTGGATCCTGCGCTCCTGATACAGATAATAACATTAGCACTCCTCAAGCACTTCCATTTACTTTCAATTATGATGGAATCAATTGTAACTATTTTTATATCTCCACTAATGGTTTTATAGTATTGGATACATTGTCTGCCTCAACATTAGCAGCAAATCAAAAACCTCGTTATGCCTCGAATGCCAGCAGGGGACATGATGCCGGGACCGCTGCATCCGATACTGCATACAATGGTAGTTATCTTTCCTTTGTGCATAGCCCCAATCCCGTATCGCCTTATACGAATAATAAATCTTACTCTGCACGAACTATCGCTCCCTATTATACAGACCTCGTAGCAGGTCGCACAACGTCTAATAACCCAAGTACCCTTGCTGCTGATATTTGCTGGTATTACAGCCCGGGGAATATCACTACCGGCGATACTATGGTTATTATCGAATGGAGACAATTGACTTTTGTTTCCTGGAGTCCGGGTACCTTTAGAAGGAATTGGTTCCAGGTAAGGCTTCATAAAACATCAGGAGAAATAGAATTCTATTATCAATGGATGGCAAATCAATATACCGCCAACTATCCACAAAATTATCTTTGCGGATTAAACTCTGCAACCTGGGCGGCAGCTCCTACTTATGCGAATAACTTCATGCAGAGTACTGCAAATACGGCGACATTTGCGGCATCCAGTACTGCTTCCGCATTATCTGCTCATGAATTACAAAACTACAAACTGGTATTTAATAAACAAAACGGAGGTGATCTGTCTGTTACAAATATCTCTCCTCCGATTCCAGATACTTGCGGCTGGAGTACTTCACAATCTATCGTTGATTCAGTAACCAATGTAGGAACTGCTTTAACTTTTGATGCGACGCATATTTTTAAAGTTTATAGTCAGATAACTGATAGTGTGAATGGGGCACAGGTCTGGACGGCATTGGATTCATCATTGGGCTATACTTCTACATGGGCAGCAAATACTACGATAGGATTCCCGATGATACATACCTGGAATTTCAATGCAGGGGGACAATACACCATCAAATCCTATACTACAAGCACGATCTTTGCGAACCCGAATGTTGCTGATGGAAACATCGCTAATGATACTACTTCGGTTACAATTTACAATAGTAAAGTTACTGCATCAGCAGATATTACGACCATGTGCAGTGGAGCATCTACCTATCTTCATGCTGTCCCTACTATTAATACCGTAGGGGATTCTTTGCTTTATACCCATTTTTCAGGAATGCCTTATACTGCTCCATCAACACCATCACATACTATTTCATCATGGGTTGTTGGAAATAGTGACGATGGAGTTACCGGAGCCATTACACTTCCTTTTACTTTTAAATATTTCGGACTTTCCTACAATTCCTTATATATTTGTAATAATGGATTTGTCGAATTTCAATGTCAGTTTTTTAATCCCACACCTGGATCTGCAATTCCCAATACTAGTAATATATGTCCCGGACAATCAGATGCAATAGGCGTTCTGTGGAGTGATATGAAATCGAATTATGGAGGAACCATTTCCTGGGATACTATTGGCACAACTCCTAATAGAGAATTTGTTTTGGAATACAATGGAGTGTGGGATACAACAAGTGCAAATGCAGCTACTGCGTACATGATCATTCATGAATCAACTAATCTTATAGAATTTCAAAATACAACAGTTCCAATAGGAAGCTACACCCAAGGACTTCAAGATGCCACTGGTACGCTTGGTTATGCTTTGAGCAGCAGAAATGCTAATACATGGTCAGCCACAAACAACGCTTATCTGTTCCAATCACAGCCTAATTATCATTGGACAGCCTCTCCTGCCGACCCTTCATTGACCACAGCACAATCCTATTTGCAAAACCCTTATGTTTCTCCAACAGTAACTACGGTATATACTGTAACTATGAATGGCGGTAACAGTGGTCAACCTGATAGTATCGGCATTTGTCCTAAGACCAGTAATATTACAATAACTATTACTCCTGGATTGGGTTCTATAAGTCCTATTACCGGACCTGCCAACATCTGTTCATACACCAATGTAACTTATATCGTTCCACCAGTGACAAATGCCACGAGTTATATCTGGGATTATTCTTCATTGGTCGGCACAACTTTAATCAGTCAGCATACCGATACTATAAATTTAACTTTGGGCGCATCTTCAGGATACCTTAGAGTGAGAGCTTATTACGCTGCATGTGGCACTTATACTACTTGGGATTCTCTTTATGTTACCGTAGTTCCATCTGTTTATGGTCCCGGGCAATGGGTAGGAGGAATCAGTACCGATTGGTTTAATGTTCTTAACTGGTGTGCCAGTCTTCCTTCCTCAACAATTGATGCAAATATTGACGGCGATTATTATACCTCTCCATACTTCCCGGTTATCAATGCAAGTGGTGCTGTTTGTAAAAACATGAATATTTATGGAGTTAATGAAGCTTTGACGATTAACAATGGTTACAATCTTGATGTCTATGGTTCCTGGTATAATGGAATCAATGGATCAAGCTCAACATTCACGGCGAACAGCAGCAGTTCGGTAACTTTTAAAGGAACAACACCCTTGGAATATATTGATGGATATGTCCCTACAACCTTCAATAAGCTGATTATTAACAGGGGTAGTGATACCACAACAGTTTTAGAAAATGTTTCTGGAAATACTCCACCTTCAACAGTGACCATGACTGGAAGTTTGACCTTAACAAATGGATTATTCAGAGTGAGTGAACCTACTTCTTCGGTGCAATATACATCATCTACTACCATGACAATTCCTTCAACTGCCGGCTTGGAATTAAACGGTGGCAACTTACTTTCTGGAAATTATTCCATTACCAATAATGGTTTATTCCGAATGACAGCCTATGCTGCTGATGATACATTGGGCAATACTTCCGGGAATTCTATTACCAATACCGGTGCCTCGGCATTCATGGATATTGAAGGAGGGAAACTTACTGTAGCTTCCCAAATCATCGTTAAAAACGGTGCGAATTTTACCTACAATGATTTGAATTCAAGCAATTATCAGAATAACGGAGGTCAGCAAGATACCATCATTCTAAATAATTTGGGCACTACAAATAATACCCAAGCCCTGCTTGATGTGGATGCGACTTCAAAGATTTATATCACCGACGGATATATTATTTTCCATAATCCTAATTCAGGAACCGGATATGATGCAAGATTTACATCGGGATCGGGAACAAAGTTTATTGACCCGAATAACAGCTCTACTTTGCAATTCGGCAATGCTGGTACTTCTTCGACTTCTGCCATCTTCAAAATGGTTGATACTGCCGGACTTGCCTTCAATAATATCGCCATTAACCCCACTGGCGGGCATGATACTTTGTATTTCTATTCCCCGATTTCTTTGAATGGAAATGGAATCTTTTCGCTAAACAGCGGCATCGTCAAATTAAATAACAATGTCCTTACCATTACCAATACCAGCGATAGCGCAATTTCAAGAACGACGGGCTTCATGATTTCTGAAGATACGAATAACTTTGGTGCCATTACCCGCTATATTCCTGCCTTTAACGGTAACCAATTCATATTCCCGTTTGGAAATAAATATGGCGTTTATATCCCATTATTATTTAAGAATTTTGGGGCTTCAGCAGATACTGTTCAAGTTTCGACATTTGCCCCTTCCGATTCATTGCGCCATAAACCATATCCGCTGACAGTTATTCAAATCCGAGATTCTGCAATCCCAACGCACACCAGCGACAGTGCCTATATGGTCAACAGATATTGGCAAATCAATGCCAACAATGTTTCCTCCTCAAATTATGCAACCGTAGTCTTCAACTATGCCTATACAGAAAGACCTGCTTTGGGCGAATCCAGCGGGATGAAAGCCCAGCGTTGGGTTTCTGCAACTAACGGATGGTTGTCTCCTTATTTGGTTTATAATGCAGGTGGCAGCCAGTCATCTACTCAATCAAATTCTACAACTGCCGGCACTGTCACGGTCGCAAAGTTGAACCATTGCTCTCCCTGGACGCTGACCTCTTCGGGGAATCCTTTGCCTATTGAATTATTAAACTTCACTGCGAATTATAATGGTATTAATGTGGACCTCAACTGGACGACTTCTTCGGAAATAAATAACGATTATTTCACTGTTTTAAGAACTGTTGATATTGAAAATTTTGACTTCATTGCCGCTGTCGGAGGTGCCGGAAACAGTAATGTCATGAATTATTATCGGGCTACAGATTTCAAGCCGGTGAGCGGGCTTTCCTACTATCAACTTAAGCAAACTGATTATAATGGTCAAAGCACATTTTCTGATCTCGTTCCGATAGAAATTGGTAAGGCGGTTTTTGAGATCAGGAACCTGTATTCCAATCATGATGAAAATGCCATTCACGTTATTATCAGTGATAATGAAAATGAATCCGTCACCGTTGCGCTGCATGAC
>JABDAW010000029.1:22958-23171 GCA_013288905.1 Bacteroidota bacterium
TTGCTGGGGAATATGATTCTTCAAAAGAAAGTCAATATCACAAGCTCTGCTACCGATATTAAATTGGATGTAAATATCCCACTCGGGCTTTATTTTATCACCCTCCGGAACGATACCAAATTCCTTACCGGAAAGGTGGTTTATTAATATCCTGAATATAATCTAAATTTGCAAAATCAAAATTAACAAAAGGTACTTTTTCAGTATATGGAA
>JABDAW010000030.1 GCA_013288905.1 Bacteroidota bacterium
TGGACGAATGCACAGATGGATTCAATTATTGACAGAGAAACGATTCAGACGAGGACAGAACAAATGCTGTTTAAAAATGGAATCGTGGAGCATCGTCGCGATAAAATAGCAAGCCGCACTTTGATTCCTACCGATACTATCGAAGTAATCAATGACGGCACGGTAGATTTGAAGTTTTTTGTGGTACGTTTTCCTGAAGATGCCATCGGACTTTTTGTAACGATAGCAGCAGGCGAGACAAGGACTTTCGCAGCATCATTGCTTGGGAATATCGGTCTTTGCAGATATGTCATGGTTCAGAATGACAGTTTGACCACTGCCGGTCATTATTCTTTTCAGTTTATAGATTAAAGAATCAGTTTCAATCATACTCCAGATTTGGAAAGTAAGGAATCAGAAATGGTTCCTTTTTTTTGTGGAATCATTCCCCACCTCTTAACAATTTCTTAATCTGATATAAAGATAAAAAAGATAATTTTGCACCCTTATAAAAAGATATTCCAGATGCAGAAAGTCACAGCAAAAAAGAAAGCCCATTCCTCGGGAAATACAAATCCTCCATTGCTCATCAGCCGTGATGTGAGCTGGCTTTCGTTTAATGGAAGGGTGCTGCAGGAAGCCGAAGACCCCAATAATCCTTTGGTAGAACGGATTCGGTTTCTTGGAATATTTTCTAATAACAGGGACGAATTTTTCAAGGTCAGAGTAGCTACTTTATTGCGAATGACAAAACTCGGAAAGACCGCCGAAAAGATTCTTGGCAGCAATCCGGATAAGATAATGGATAAGATTCAGAAAGTCGTCATCAGCCAGCAGGAACATTTTGAAATCATCTATCAAAACCTTCTGAAAGATTTTGCGGCACAGAATATTTTTATCATCAGCGAAATGGAATTGAATAAAGCACAGGGCAAATTTGTGAAGGAATATTTTCATGATTATGTGCTCCAGACCTTGGTTCCCATCATGCTGGACAGCACGCCGGAGTTCCCTTACCTGAAAGATAAATCCATCTACCTCATCATAAAACTGGCGAAGGAAAAGAAACGACCTAAGTATTCTGTGGTCGAGATTCCTACTGATAAATTGCCTCGATTCCTCGTTCTCCCAAGCACTGACGATAAGCGATATATTATTTTATTGGATGATGTGATTCGTTATAATCTCGATGTAGTCTTCTCTATTTTTGATTACGATACTGTCGAATCTTATACCATCAAACTGACGCGCGATGCCGAACTTGACATGGACAATGATGTATCAAAATCTTTGGTAGAAAAAATCGCCAAAGGTGTCAAGCGACGCAAGAAAGGACAGCCCGTGCGGATGATTTATGATGACGAAATGCCTGCCGATATTCTCACTTATCTGAGAACAAAACTGAAGCTTCACAAAGAAGATCGTTGGGTGCCCGGTGGTCGGTATCACAACTTCAAAGACTTCATAGATTTCCCAAGAATCGGACGGACTGATTTGCGATTTCCTCCCATGCCATCGGTTGACCATGAAGATTTTGCAGGACAAAAAAGTTTGCTGAAAGTCATTAAGGGGAAGGACATTATGCTCATCTATCCTTACCATTCCTTTCTTCATATCATCGAAGTTTTACGAGAAGCTTCGATAGACCCTAAAGTCGAATCCATCAAGATAACTTTATATCGCGTTGCGAATAATTCAAACATCATCAATGCCTTGATCAATGCAGTAAAGAATGGCAAAGAAGTAACTGCGGTGGTTGAAGTTCAGGCGCGTTTTGATGAGGAAGCCAATATCCAATGGGCGGATAATCTGATTGAAGAAGGTGTGAAGGTGGTCTATGGTGTTCCTGGCTTGAAGGTGCATTCAAAATTGTTTTTAATCACAAGACGGGAACGCGAAGGATTGGTTAATTATGCCAGTGTCGGCACCGGCAATTTCAATGAAAATACAGCAAAAGTATATTCCGATTTCAGTTTGCTCACGGCAGATAAAAGGATTACTAATGAAGTCGCAACAGTCTTTAATTTCTATCTTGACAATCTGAAAAAAGGAGTGTATAAACATCTTATCGTTTCCCCTTTTTCAATGCGAAGAAAATTCATTGCATTAATCGAAAAAGAAATTGCCAATGCCCAGGCAGGCAAGGAAGCATATATATTCCTTAAATTAAACAGCCTTGTGGATCAGGAATTAATCACCAGGCTCTACAAAGCCAGCCGGGCAGGCGTGAAGATACAGTTGATCGTTCGAGGCATTTGCTCCCTGGTCCCGGGCGTAAAAGGCTTGAGTGAAAACATCAAAGCCATCAGCATTATCGGCAGGTATCTGGAGCATGGAAGGATCTTTGTTTTCTGCAATGGCGGAGATGAGAAATACTATATTTCATCAGGTGACTGGATGGTTCGGAATCTTGATTTTCGTTCTGAAGTAGCCGTCCCGATTTATGATAAAGAATTGAAAATTGAGATGCGAAAGATTTTAGACATTCAATTCAGTGATAACACAAAATCGAGAATATTAGATAAGAAACAAAAGAACCAATATCTCAAAACAGGTTCTGATGTTTTAATAAATTCGCACGATGAACTTTATAAATTTATTAAACAGAAAAAAGCCGAACTTAAACCAATTATCAAAACACATAAATGACATTAATTTCTTCATTATTCTTCGACACATCATCTGCCATCTGTTGTCAGTCATCTTACATTTTTCAATATGAAGTTCGCAGCCATTGATATAGGCTCGAATGCCGTCCGGCTTCTGTTCTGTAATGTGATAGAAAACGGGGAAGTTTATTTTAAGAAAGCGGAGTTGATCCGTATTCCCATTCGTCTTGGCGATGATTCTTTTCTTCGCAAAGAAATCTCCAAGGAGAAGGCAGATAAATTGATTTATGCAATGATTGCATTCTCTCATTTGATGAAAGTTTTTGAACCTCTGGATTACAGAGCCTGCGCCACTTCTGCCATGCGTGATGCTGATAATGGAAAGGAAATTATTGAAAGAATAAAATTGGAATCAGGCTTGGATGTTGAAATAATTGATGGTAAAAAGGAAGCCGAGATTATTTATTCCAATCATATTGCCGAGCATCTTGAGGATGATAAATCTTATATTTATATTGATGTAGGAGGCGGAAGTACCGAGCTTACCTTATTTTCCAATCACGAGATAGTAGCTTCAAAGTCCTTTAATATCGGGACTATCCGTATGCTTCATCAACAAATTGATAAGGAACAATGGAATGCTTTTAAAGATTGGGTGAAGTTGACGACAGCTCCATTCAAGCCGATTGTGGCGATAGGTTCAGGTGGGAATATCAACAAGATTTATAAGATGCTTCGAAAGAAAGACAAGCCCATTCACTTCACCGAATTGAAGACTCTTAGCGACATTCTGAATTCCTATACCTACGATGATAGGATGAAAAAAATGAACTTGAATCCTGATAGAGCAGACGTAATTATTCCGGCAGCAAAAATATTCCGAACAGTGATGAAAGCAGCGGAGGCACCGGAGATTATCGTTCCTCAAATAGGATTATCCGATGGAATTGTTCACCTGCTTTATGAGAAATATAAGGCGAGTTTGGTGGAGAATTAAGAATGAATGGCAAGGATTAAATTCCTTTAAAAACCAGCTTCATTAGCCTTGCGGAGTTTATATCGGCAAAGACCTTCATCAAGGTATTTGGTATAAAGTTTTGCATCTGGAGTATAGCCTCGTGGTTTGGCAAGAATCTTTCCGTGATTATCCAATAAAACATAGAAGGGCTGGGAGTTGATATCATAGCCCATATCTTCCATGGAACTCCATTTATTGCCAAGAGTTTTAATCTTCTTGGTGGTGCCGGATTGGCTGGAAATAGATTGTTCTGTAATCGGCAACTCAGTTTTATCATCTACATACAATGAAATCAAAACATACTTGTCAGACAGTCTTTCAAAGACTTCTTTGACGGGCCAAACATTCTCCTCCATCTTCCTGCAATTTACACAAGCCCAGCCTGTGAAGTCAATCAGGGCGGGCTTCCCAATCTTTTTTGCATAAGCCATTCCTTCATTATAATCATGGAAACATGGCAGGTCTAATGGACATTCTGACTTTGTGGTTGACCATTCTTTATAGAAAGATGGTGGTGGAAATCCTGAAATTAAACGCAACGGAGCACCCCATAATCCCGGTATTAAATACAGCGTGAAGGATAAAGTCAAAATAGAAAAACAAAGTCTGCCAATGGACAAATGACTTGCCGGAGAGTCGTGAGAGAAATGAATTTTTCCCAATAAATATAAGCCCATCAAGCCAAAGATGATGACCCAAAGTGCGATGAAAATTTCGCGTTTCAGGAAGTCCCAATGATAGGCGAGGTCAACATTGGAAAGGAATTTCATGGCTAATGCCAATTCGATAAAGCCTAAACAGACCTTCACAGTATTCAGCCAGCCGCCTGACTTTGGTAAGGAACTTAACCATCCCGGGAACATCGAAAATAAGGCGAATGGCAATGCAAGTGCGGATGAGAACCCTGCCATTCCAACCAATGGTCCCATGTAATTGCTGCCATGTGCCGCTTCGACTAACAGGGTTCCGATGATAGGACCGGTGCATGAAAAGGATACTAATGAGAGGGTGAATGCCATGAAGAATATTCCGATTAGCCCTCCTTTTTCTGATGCCTGATCTGCTTTATTGATGAAGGAACTTGGCAATGTAATTTCAAATGCGCCAAAGAAAGATATTGCAAAAATGATGAAGACAATGAAGAATCCCATATTGAAATAACCATTGCTGGCAAGGTCGTTCAAGGCATCGGAACCGAGGGTAACCGTTATTAAAAAACCTAAGGCAACATAGATGATTATTATAGATGCGGCATAAGTCAGTGCATTCATCAAACCCTTGCGGCGACTGCCACTGCGCTTCGTGAAGAAACTTACAGTAAGCGGTATCATCGGGAAAACACAAGGTGTCAGCAGGGCAAGAAATCCTCCTAACATTCCGGCAATAAAAACACCCAAAAGCGATTTGCTGGAAGCCGCTCCTTCTTCTTCGCCACAACCAGGCTCTAACTTTATATCCATGGGTTTATCCGAGAGAACTAATTTGCCAGTATCAACATTGGTATTGACAATTTTTACATCGGCATCATTCGTTTTTACAGGTTCTTTAGCAGAAGAATCAATCTTGATTTTTACAGGAGCTACGGCAGGTTCGGCACCGGCTTTTGCATTGGCATTAATGGTCAGGACGAAGGATGTATCAAGGAAAAGACAGCGATCAGTGCAGGTTTCATAATCAACTTTTACAGGGATGGTAAATTTCCCTTTGTCATTGATTTTAATCTTCTGACGGAATGTGGCTTCTTCCATAAATGAAAGGACTTTTACGCCAAAATCCTTATCAAACTTTTCCTCTGGTTTAGGCTCCGAAGTCTTTCCAACAAGTGAATAGCTGATGGATTTTGTGAACGTAAATGCCGTCGCAATAGGTCCGCCATCGGGGGTAAATTGCGAATACATGTGCCAGCCTTTATCGAGCTTTGCGGTGAAAACCAAGGTCGCCTCATTGTCTGAAGTTTGCTCCACAGAAGCAGTCCACTTCACGGGATATTCTTTTTGTGCGAAAGAAAATCCAGTTATAAAAAGGAGTGCCAGCGTCACAATATTTCTAATCACTTTTGTCATAAGGAGCATTTATTTATTTTGAGGCAACAAAAATAGATAAATTTAACGAAACTTATTCAGCATTATTTGGAAAGCTCGACAAAAGAGTTGCTCTGGATAGGGAGTTTTAAGAGAGCCTTTTCGAGTGTTCTTGATGCTTCACCTTGTGTTCTTGTCACTTTCGTGAGTGTTCTTGGTTCTTCACTGTCCGTTCTTGAGTCTTAGGTGAGTGTTCTTGGCTCTTCACTGTCTGTTGTTGAATCTTTGGTGAGTGTTCTTGGCTCTTTGCTGTCTGTTCTTGAATCTTAGGTGAGTGTTCTTGGTTCTTAACTGTATGTTCTTGGTTCTTAACCCTCTGTTGTGGTTTTTAGGTGTCTGTTGTGAAATTTAAGGGTCTGTTGTGAATCTTGACCGCCTGTTGTAAAAAATATTTCAAATTATTTTCAAATTTTCCTCAAGCCATTTTCTGTAACCAGGGATAGGGTTAATGGCATTGTCTTATCAATTAGTTCAATGATAGCAGCCCTTAATCCATTCATGTGATGCTATGAAGGCTGATTAATATGGTCATGACAAAAAGTTGTTTTTGAATTGTTAATAACTTTATCGGCTAAATTCTGATTATCAAGCCATTTTTATTGCCCCATTCATTAATTTAATTGTTTCTTTGCGCCCTAATAAAATAAAGATATGACAAACGGACAATTAAATTATTTAAGAATGGTACTCGTCGAAAACGGGTTTTTAGGACTTGCTGGCAGTTTAGCCATCTGGGGCAGCAACACTTTTGCCGTAACTGCAAGGGGTAATGTGATGAGCATTTTTGGTCAAATCATGACCAATGCAGGGCTTACGGAAGAAGATTTGCATGGTAACACGACCAACAAAATGGATTTGTGGGAACAAGCTGCCGAAATGGGTGTCCACATGAATATCGGCACAAAAAGCTGGGCAGAGAACAAGACTCCTGCTGATCCGGTTTTGGCGGCGGCGATGCATTATGTATTGTCTGACCTTGACAGAGGTGCTATCCAGGAAGTGCTGGTGAGCCTGAATTTTATTTTGGGAAAAGTTTCTTTGATTCCTGTCCTCGAATTGCCTAATGTAAATATCCTTCCTGCCGAAATAGTTACTTTTACTTCTCAAATCGCCGCTCTTACTTTGGCAAATCCTCAATATAGAATCGGACAGATAGTTAAGAAGGCTGCTAACAGTGATATTGCAAGCCAGTTTGTTTTATTGAGAGGTGCAATGGGAAAACAGGATAACCTGATTCATACCTATAGATATACACAGAAAATTTTTGTAGAAGGTTATGATAACGGAAGAAAAATTATTGACCTCGGCAAAGGCATGAAAACAGCCGAAGCAATGCTGCATCCTTTGGAGCATGTGGCTTGGTTTAAAGATAAATATCTGCCAAAAGATACCCTCACATTAAGAAATCACAGTGTACTGGGAAGTGTAAAAGTTTTTGTGAGTGATGGTACTACAGTCCCTGCCACCGGAGGATATGTTCTTGCGCCTGACAGTGAAATAAAATTAGAAATCCCTGGCGATTTAGGAGGTGTTTTTGGTCATAATGTAATAGTCGAAAGTTTGAGTGCTACTGATGATATACATATAACCGGAATATTGGCAAGCGGGAAGAGTGCGAGTAAGGCACCGAGTCCACCGCTGACGTAACTGGAAAATGGAAATCCTCGCTTAAAGGTGGGGATTTTTTTTGGTTAAAAAAATTGATTAATATTTTTTATGGTAGATTTGCCGCAACAAAAAAGAGAAAAATGTTATAAGTAATTGAAGAAGAAATTTTTTATAAATAATGAACCAATATCCATACGAAAACCTATCTGATGAGGAGTTTGAGAACCTTGTTATCCGCATCTGTAAGGAAATATTGGGGATTGGTTGTAAGACATTTTCCATCGGCAAAGATGGAGCAAAGGATAGTTGGTTTAATGGTAGTGCTGAAAGTTTCCCTTCAATTATTTCACCTTGGAATGGTGAATTTATTATACAAGCTAAACATACGAAAGTTTATAATGCAAGCTGCTCTGATAATGATTTTTCTGTTAATAAATCCAGTGTAATGTATACCGAAATTGAGAGACTCAAAGTAGTGAAAGTTTCAACACCTTTTGACAACTATATAATTTTCACGAACAGGAAACTTTCTGGAGGCACTCATCCTACTATTGTAAAAATGTTGCAAGACGGTATTGGAATTCAAAACTCTGAAATTATTGGACGAGAGCAGATAGATGCTTATCTTACCGATTATCCTCAGATTGCAGATCAGTTTGGATTATATATGTTCATCGCACCTCTTAGATTTAAAGAAAAGGATTTGAGAGATGTAATAATTGTTTTTGATAAAAAAAGAAAAGACATTTCAACCGAAGCAAAAAGCTATCTTACATCTTTTACCGTAATTGACAAGGAAAAGAAAAACGATTTAAACAATTTAGGTGCTGAATATTTTGAATTTATAAAAAGTAACTCACTTCAATATTTTGAAGATATTGAAAAATTTTTACGTGACCCCAAGAATGACAAATACCAAAGGATGTATTCAAATACTGTTAGTGACTTGCAAGCAGCGATAATCTTAGAAAGGAATCGTTTTATTGAATTTGAACGTATTATTGAGCATTTAGTGGTTTATACTGTAGAAAATAATCAAGAAAAACTTCACGATTTAAGAAATATCGTAAGGGTGTTTATTCACTTTATGTATTTTAATTGTGACATTGGAAAAACAGAATGATAGCACCACACAAATATCTTGATCTAAATCTATCTGTCTTAAATTTGGGTGGACTGATACTGAAAATTGTAATGGAAGAAGAGATTATAAAATATGATGATTTGTTAGAAAGAATAATTTTTGCCAGAGGCTTAAATGCTAAAGAAGTTTTCATGCCAACTCTTAGTTTTTTATATCTGCTAGGGAAAATAGAATATCAAAAAGAAACAGACACAATTGAATTTATAAAATGAAGCTAAGTCAATTATATGCAAACAAAAGTTTTAAGAACATTGTTTTTAACGATGGACTTAATCTTGTATTGGCGAAGGTTACTAAGAAGCTTGACTTGAATAAAGACTCACACAATTTAGGTAAAACAAGGTTGATTGATGTGATAGATTTTATGCTTTTGAAAGAGGTTAATGAAGAGCATATTTTCAAAAAATATAAAGAGAAATTTTCAGGTTATACCTTCTTCTTGGAAATCCTTTTAAACTCTGGGGATTATCTGACAATTAAGCGGTCTGTAGATTCTCCAACAAAAATTTCTTTTAAGGTTACAAAGATTTCTTCAAATTTATTGAGTGAAGAAACTTGGGACAAAACTAATCTTGCTTTCAAAAATGCAGAAAGTTCATTAAATGAGTATTTAGCATTTGATATTTTAAAACAGTATCTATATAGAAAATCTGTAACATATTTTTTGAGATCACAAAAGGATTACAACGACGTATTCCAACTTTCAAAATTTGCAAAAGGTAAAGATATTGATTGGAAACCGTTTATGTTTGACTTACTGGGGTTTAAAGGAGAATTACTATATGAAAAATATGAAACTGATATTAAAATTTCAGAACAAAAAACTTTTATTAATGGTTTAAAAAATAAATTCGCAGTAGATACAGAAGAAGTAGATAAAATCAAAGGGGCTATTGACTTAAAAACTACAGAACAAAAGGAGTTACAGGGACAAATCGACAATTTTAATTTCTATCAACAAGAAAGAAAACTGAACAAAGAACTTGTTGAAGATGTGGAAAAACACATTTCAGAATTAAATACTGGTGAATACAATTTGGAATTTGATTTGGATAAAACCAAACAATCGTTTTCTCTAAATATTTCCTTTGATATTGAACAATTAAAACGCATCTATGAAGAAGCAAAGATTATCTTTCCAGATAATCTAGTAAAGGATTTCAAGGACTTGGAAGAATTCAACAAAAGGATAACTGAGGAAAGAAATAAGTTTCTTGAAGAAAAAATAATCTCCCTAACAAAGCAACTAAAATCTATTCGCCAAAAATTGCAATCATATAATGATAAAAGGAATAAAATCCTTTCTGTGCTTCAAGACAAAGATTCATTTAAAAAATTTAAGTCCTATCAAATTGATTTAACCAAGATAGAAGGAGAGTTAGCAAGGTTAGAAGAGAAGCTTAGTAGTATTGATAAGATAGAAATTTTTAATCAAGAAATAAGAAAGCATAACGAAACCTTAGAAAAAATAAAAGGTGAAATTCAATCTGTCATTAGAACAAATGACAATCAAAATTATATTGAGATCAAACGACTTTTCCATAATATTTTTAAACATATTTTCAATGTTCCTGCAATAATTTTTATTGGACAAAATGGACAAGGAAATATTGAGTTTAAGGTTGATGTTACAAAAGCTAATGAAATCGAAACTACAGCTGAGGGGGAAGGAAATTCTTACAAGAAAATGCTTTGCATTTCTTTCGACTTGGCTGTTTTAGTTGCTTATCATAAGAATTCGTTTTATCGCTTTGTTTATCACGATGGCGCACTTGAAGGACTTGACAATAGAAAGAAAGTTAACTTCATTAATTTGGTGAGAGAATATTGTACAAAATACAATTTGCAATATATTTTTACATCTATTGAGGATGACGTTCCGATTGAAATGTTAAAGACATTTACCGAAAAAGAAATCTGCTTGAAACTAAATGATTCTGGAGATAGCGGAAAACTGTTTGAGTTTAGCTTTTAAGATAATTGCATAGTTAAAATTCAACATTACGAGTTTTTTCATCATCCTTTTATGATACCATTCCCCGCAAGGGGTGGTGCAATAAAAGGATGCTGCTTATGATGAATCGAATAGAAACAAAAAGAGCGGTACAAATTGCACCGCTCCTGTTATTTAATGAGGTTTTACCACTCTTTGCGCTTCCTCTTTGGTTTGCCTGTGCTTGATGTTTCAGGCTTGGCATAGCTTGGTTTGGAATATTCCTTCTTAGTAAAACTTGAGCCACCACCGGAATCTCTTTTGGAATATCCTGAACCTCCCGAATCACGTTTGTTATAACTTGGTTTATCTGAAGAATAACTTCTGCCGGATTTTTCTTTGGAATGGAAGCCCCTGGAATGAGAATTATTTCCGCCGCCACCCCAGTCTTTGCGACCACCGCCGCCACCTCTGTTTCTGCTGCCACCACCGCCTTGGCTGCCGGATTTATCAGCACGAACGGAGCGACCTCTATAACTTTCTCCTTGAAAGGCTTCGATAGCTTGGTCAATAACTTCAGGCTCTACATCAATGAAGGAATAAACTCCTTTCACTTCGATTCTGCCTACCATATCGCCTTTAATATCAGTAATCGAACAGAAATATTTCAACATGCTGCCCTTATCGAAACCATCCATTGAACCGAGATTCAAGAAGACTGTCGTGCCTTTGCGGAAGCTCTCTTCGCTGCTGGTATTTCTTCTGTCAAGATCAACATTAATGTCGGGTGCATTGCGATAATATTCCAGGAAACGATTGAATTCTATAGAAGCAAAACGCTTGATCAATTCTTCACGGTCAAGGTCTTGCAATTCCTCATAAATACCCGGAAGATACTTCTCAATTTCCTTTTCATTGACCTCTACTTTGTGAACTTTATTAATCAAATTGAATAACTGCTTCTCACAAACTTCCACACCATCTGGAATCTTTCCTGCTGTAAATTTCTTGTTGATTTGTTTTTCGATATGACGAATCTTTCCGGTCTCCTTCATGTTGATGATGGCGATGGAAACACCCGACTTACCAGCACGTGCAGTCCGTCCACTACGATGGGTATAACTTTCCAATTCATCGGGAAGGTCATAATTAATAACATGCGTCACATTATCAACATCAATTCCACGAGCCGCAACATCAGTAGCGATTAACAACTGCAAAGATTTATCACGGAATCGTTTCATGACCTTGTCGCGTTGCTGCTGACTCAAATCCCCGTGAAGGGCATCGGCATTGTAGCCATCTTTAATTAAGTTTTCAGCAACTTCCTGGGACTCTAATTTAGTTCTGCAAAAAACTATTCCAAAGATATCAGGATTAAAATCAACCACCCTTTTCAATGCCCGATATTTATCACGAGCATGAACCACATAATAAACGTGCTCGATGTTTTCGGCACCGGTATTCTTCTTTCCGACCGTCAATTCAAATGGATCGGTCATGTAATTCTTCGAGATATTCCTAACCTCCGAAGGCATCGTGGCAGAGAACAACCAAACCTTCTTTTCTTCCGGGGTATTCGACAAAATCGAATCAATATCCTCACGAAAACCCATGTTCAACATTTCATCGGCTTCATCAAGAACCAAATATTCCACCTGACTGATATCAACAGCACGACGGTCAATCAAATCCAACAATCGCCCCGGAGTAGCGACCACTATCTGCACCCCTTTCTTTATCTGCGCAATCTGTGTCTGGATGCTCGCGCCGCCATAAACAGCCACAATTCCAACGCCGGGCAGATACTTGGAATAAGACTGGAGATCACCTGTAATTTGCATACACAGTTCGCGAGTCGGTGAGAGAATCAACGCCTGTGGTTTCTTTTTCTGGAAGTCCAATGCCTGCAGCAAAGGCAATCCGAAGGCAGCAGTTTTTCCCGTACCTGTTTGAGCCAAGCCGATCAAATCGCGGCTTCCTGGTTTTAACAGTTCAGGGATTGCCTGTTCCTGTATGGGGGTCGGCGTATCAAAGCCCAACTCGGTGATGGCTCTGACCAACTCTTCTCCGACTCCCAATTCTTTAAATGAATTCATTTTAATCTATTATATAATATTTACGGGCGCAAAGATACGCATTCTCAAGGTGGTTTGGGGGAATCAATTAGGAATTAGGAATTAAAAATTAGGAATTGCGCCCCTTTTCCTAATTCCTAATTTTTAATTCCTAATTGGTTTCATCATCGTTTTATTGCAGTACCTTAAAAAAGGTACTATCATAAAACGAGGAATTCAATATGTGAAGAGAATAGAAATAAATGAAACGAGACCTTCCAAAAATGTGTGCATATATATGAGTGATTTCCCTTGTAATTCTTCTTTTTTGTCTCGGAAAACAGGTTTTGTGGCATTCGGTCGGATGGATTGGGCAAACCAACAGGTTTTGCCACATTCAGTCGGATGGATTGAATGAAACCAGTAGGTTTTGGGATATTCAGTCGGATGGATTGGTGCAAACCAACAGGTTTTGCCACAAAGGGTCGGCCGGATTGAATGAAACCAATTGGTTTTAGGCAATCCGGCCGACCCTTTGTGGCAAAACCTGTTGGTTTAAGGGTATTCATTTGACGGATTGCTTTTTGGTAGATTTTTTTTCATTTGAAATTAGTCTTTTATTCCAAACTAATGTTGGCAAAAAGCCTTATTATCCTCTGGAATAATTCTCTATAGGTGTATTGGAGGATTATTATTATCGCAAATTTTTCCTTTCTTCATTTATTAATAGCAGCTCCTTTTTTGGGGAGCTGCCATGAATAAATGAAGAGGATTATGAGTTATGAATTATAAATTATGAATGACCGAAAATTCAGCATTCATAATTTATAATTCCCAATTTATAATTCTTTTTATATCTTTGCGCCCCCAATACGGGAAATATAGATACAAATCATGGCACGCGAAGTAAAATTGTTTTCAGGAAATACCTCCAAATATCTGGCAGAAAAGATAGCTTTAAGCTATGGAATGCCACTTGGCGAGGTCGCTTTTTCGAGGTTCAGCGATGGCGAATCGCAGCCTTCTTTGGATGAAACGGTGCGTGGCTGCGATGTGTTTTTTATTCAATCTACCAATTCCCCGTCCGACAATCTTTTTGAATTGTTGCTCATGATTGATGCTGCCAAGAGGGCTTCGGCGCACTATATTACTGCCGTGATTCCTTATTTTGGGTATGCGCGCCAGGACAGGAAGGATAAGCCGAGGGTTTCGCTTGGCGCGAAGTTGGTGGCGAATTTATTGACCACAGCCGGCGTTACGCGCATCATTACGATGGATCTTCATGCGGCGCAGATTCAGGGATTTTTTGATATTCCGGTAGATCATTTGGATGCGTCTTCGATTTTTATGCCTTACATCGAAAGCTTGAATCTTCCTAACCTCACCATTGCATCGCCCGATATGGGTGGCACGCCGAGGGCAAGGATGTATGCCAAGCATTTCAATGCAGAAATTGCCATTTGCGACAAGCAAAGAAAGCGTGCCAATGAAATCGAAAGTATGTCGGTGATTGGGGAAGTGAAGGGCAGGGACATTGTGCTGGTGGACGACCTGGTGGATACCGCCGGGACATTGACCAAGTCTGCCGAATTGCTTATGGAAAAAGGTGCAACAAGTGTCCGAGCAATGTGTACTCATGCGGTGCTCTCAGGTAAGGCATATCAGACCATTGAGAATTCTATGCTCACCGAATTGGTGGTATGTGATACACTTCCTTTGAAACAAGAATCTAATAAAATTAAAGTGGTTTCCTCTGCAGATTTATTTGCGAAGGTCATCCGAAGGGTATATACTTATGAATCCATAAGCCCTTTATTTGTCAAGTAATAACATTAAAAATAAATAATAATAAAGATGAAATCAATTGCAATCAGTGGCACTTCGAGAGATGTCACGAAAAGAAAAGAAGCTACTACAATTCGTAAGAGTGGCGGTATTCCATGTGTGCTTTATGGCGGTAGTGAGCAAATACATTTTGCAGCTCCGGAATTAACATTCAAGAACTTGGTTTATACCCCAAATTCCTATCTCGTTGACTTGAATGTGGATGGAAAAGAATATAAGGCTGTGATGAGGGAAATACAGTTTCACCCTGTTACGGATAAGGTTCTTCACATAGATTTTCTTGAATTAAAGGATGGAAAAGCAGTAACTATTGACGTTCCTGTAAAGCTTACCGGAAGTTCAAGCGGTGTTAAGGAAGGCGGTAAATTAATCCTGAAGTTGAGGAACCTCAAGGTAAAGGCTCTTCCAACTAATCTTCCTGATAAAGTTGAAATAGCTATTGACAATATTGGAATAGGTCAAAGTGTTCGAGTCGGTGACATTAAGATTGAAAACGTAGAGATGCTGGATGCAAAAAACAACATCATCGTTGCTGTCAAGACGACAAGAGATGTGGCTGCTGAAACTCCAGCCGCTGCTGCTGCTGGTGCTGCCCCTGCCAAGGCTGCTGCTCCTGCCGCAACACCTGCGAAAGCCGCTCCTGCCAAAGCTGCTCCTGCTGCCAAGAAATAATCCTTCCCTGTGAAATATCTCATCGCAGGATTGGGAAATATTGGTGATGAGTATGCGAATACCCGCCACAATATTGGCTTTATGATATTAGATGCTTTAGTCAAAGCATCAGAAATACCCGCTCAAAAGGCGGGTGTTTTTTTTAAACCCGATAAGCTGGCTTCTGTTGCGGAATATAAATTCAAACAACGAACTTTTGTGCTTATTAAACCTTCTACTTATATGAACTTGAGCGGCAAGGCGGTGAATTATTGGATGACTCAAGAGAAGATTCCTATTGAAAAAGTTTTGGTAATAACAGATGATATAGCCCTTCCTCTCGGGGTATTAAGATTAAGGGCAAAAGGCAGTGATGGCGGGCATAATGGCTTGAATAATATCAATGAAACATTAGGAAGAACTGATTATGCAAGGCTTCGTTTTGGTATCGGGAATGATTTCCCAAAAGGCAGACAAGTGGATTATGTTCTAGGGCAATGGACAAAAGATGAGATGCAAATTCTCCCCGAAAGAATTGATAAAGCCATTGAAATAATCAAGAGCTTCGGGACTATTGGTCTGGCTTTGACGATGACGAATTACAATAATAAATAGATTTATTCTATCACTTATCCTTTCTTCATCATTTTCTCCATTCTTTTTATGTTTGCAGGATTCATGGTTTTCTCCATTTCCTTTTTCGCATGTTCAAAATTAACGAGAAAATCATTCATCTGGGCTGGAGTACATCCGCTTCCTTTGGCAATTCTATGTTTACGACGAGTATCCAATTTTACGGAACAATCCCTTTCATCAGGGGTCATAGATTGAATCATGGCAATAATCGGTTTGAATTTTTCATCACTCAAATCAGCATCCTTCAATTGCTTGCCGACACCGGGAATCATAGAAGCAATATCCTTAAGATTCCCGATTTTCTTCAATTGATTTATTTGAGAAAGCATATCATTAAAAGAAAACTGTCCTTTCCTGATTTTCTTCTGTAATTTTTCAGCATCTTCATCACTTATTTCATTCCTGACTTTTTCAACTAACGAAACGATATCTCCCATTCCAAGGATTCTATCCGCCATTCTTTCAGGATAAAAAATATCTATCGCATCCATCTTTTCACCGGTACCAACAAATTTTATTGGCTTATTCACCACCGACTTAATAGATAAAGCGGCACCACCTCGAGTATCACCATCAAGTTTCGTCAATACCACGCCGTCAAAATCAAGGCGGTCATTGAATGTCTTGGCAGTATTTACAGCATCTTGACCAGTCATTGCATCTACCACGAATAATATTTCACTGGGGTTAATGGCGTATTTAATTGCAACAATTTCATTCATCATGTCTTCATCAACAGCCAATCGTCCTGCAGTATCTATAATCACAACATTGTGTCCATGATCTTTAGCATATTTAATTCCATTTTGGGCAATCTGAACAGGGTTCTTATTTTCCATTTCAGAATAAACCGGAATCCCGATTTGCTGCCCAAGAACCGTCAATTGGTTGATCGCGGCGGGACGATAAATATCACACGCCACAAGCAATGGAGACTTACCCTTTTTGTTTTTCAAAAAGTTGGCAAGCTTACCAGATAGAGTTGTTTTTCCAGATCCTTGCAAGCCAGACATAAGAATAACTGCAGGGTTTCCCTTCAGATTAATCTCTTGCATTTCGCCACCCATCAGGTCACGCAATTCATCATGGGTAATCTTTACCAATAATTGACCAGGGGTAAGGGATGTCAAAACATTTTGCCCTAAAGCCTTCTCCTTTACACTATCCGTAAAGGTTTTGGCTACTTTATAATTAACATCGGCATCTAATAACGCCTTTCTAATTTCCTTGGTGGTTTCAGCGACATTTATCTCACTGATTTTTCCATGTCCCTTTAGGACTTTAAACGCTCTTTCGAGTTTATCACTTAAATTATCAAACATTTATATGTCTTATTAAAGACTTCAAAAATTGCCGTCTCTTGTTGTTGAATCTTTATTTCCCCCAAGCTTCAGGATTATCTCTCCAGGCATTCAGGGTTTCCAAATCTTTATCCGTGATATAATTTGTTTCTACAGCTTGTTGAAGCAATGCTTCATAATTGCAAAGAGATACCAAAGGACACTTTGCTTTCTTGAAGCTATCTGCCGAAGTCTTGAAACTATAATTAAAAATGGATACCATTCCCTTAACTTCGCAATCCATTTTATGTAAAACTTCAACAACCTGGAGGCTGCTTTTACCAGTAGAAACCAAGTCTTCTATTACCACAACAGACTGTCCACTCTTTAATTCACCTTCAATTTGATTACCCATTCCATGCTCTTTTGGGACAGGGCGAACATAAGCAAAAGGTAATCCCAATGCTTCAGCTACCAAGGCACCTTGAGCTATTGCCCCTGTTGCTACAGCCACTATAGCATCTGGTTTACCATACTTTACTTCGATGGCTTTTACTAATTCCTGGCGGATGTATGTTCTGATTTTCGGGTAGGATAATGCCACGCGATTATCACAGTATATCGGGGACTTCCAGCCTGATGCCCAGGTAAAGGGTTTTGCTGGTTGCAATTTAATTGCTTTAATTTGCAGCAGGTACTCTGCTATTTTTAATGCTATATCGTCTTTTATCATGTCGCGCAAAACTATAAAAATTTATATTAATAATATTCCACTCATTATTTCTAATGAAATGGAATCACTGAAATCAGGTGCATATTCCTGCACTTTTGCTAATAGAGGTGAAGAATCAATTGATAACATAATTGAGTATATGGAAGATCCTTCTTGGTTATTAACCACAAAGAAAATGTTTCTGCCATCAGCATACCCTGATTACGATTTCGAAAACTTTTCCAAAAGATTTAAATTCATAGAAGCCGCAGGCGGCTTGGTCTTGAATGATAAAGGCAAGGTCTTGATGATTCATCGTTTAGGTGTTTGGGATTTGCCGAAAGGAAAGATCGAGAAGAGTGAATTTCCAAGTAACGCTGCCGCTCGGGAGATTAAAGAAGAATGTGGAATTGGCAAATTAAAGATTATTAAAGAGCTGCCTTCCACCTATCATGTTTATGAATTGAAGGGCAAGAAATATCTTAAAAGAACTTATTGGTTTTTGATGACTTGCAGTGATGATTCGAAGCCCGTACCGCAGGCTGAAGAGAATATTGATGAGGTTCGATGGATGAGTAAAACCAGGATGAAAGGAATTAATTCCAAAAATACTTATGCCTCGATTTTAGAAGTTTTAACTAATCTTAAATAATAATTCTATGAACCTTTTAGTTAACAGACTTCTATGAAAAAAATCCCAAGTATAATCCTTCTGATATTAATAAGCATGAACATGCAATCATTGGCTCAAGAAGTCAGAGCTATCAGTTTCAAAGAATTTGAGGTGATGACCCAACGAAATAACGATACAACTTATATCTTCAATTTCTGGGCAACCTGGTGTGGTGAATGTGTCAAGGAGCTTCCAAACATTGAGCAAATCAACAATACCTATCTTGATAAAAAGGTAAAAGTAATTTTCATCAGCCTTGATTTCAAGAAGGATTTGGAGACCCGATTAAAAACTTTTGTGGCGAATCATCATCTGAAATCAGAGGTTTACCTGTTGGATGATATAGATTATAATTCTTGGATTGATAAGGTGAATAAGGACTGGGATGGCTCTATCCCTGCCACATTAATCGTTAATAATTCTAAAAACATTCGTCTCTTTTACCGAAAAGAGTTTACCTTTGCCGAATTAGAAAAAATAATATTACCAATAATTAAATAAATAAAAATGAAAAGCGTAAAATTAATTCTGTTAAGTACTATGGCACTATTTTTAATGATTGCCTTCAAGCCTGGAAACGCCGGATACAATGTCGGCGACAAGGCAAAAGATTTTAAATTAAAGAATGTAAATGGCAAGATGGTTTCTCTTGCTGATTACAAATCCGCTAAGGGATTCATCGTGGTTTTTACCTGTAATCATTGCCCTTTTGCGAAGGCTTATGAGTCCCGCATAATGGACCTCGACAAGAAGTATGCATCGCAGGGATTCCCCGTCATTGCTATCTCTTCGAACGACAAAGACGCTGTTCCGGAGGATGCTCCGGATAAAATGGCGGCACGTGCGAAGGAAAAAAATTACACCTTTCCGTATCTCTTTGATGAGAGCCAGGACATCGCGAAAACTTATGGTGCTGCGAAGACTCCGCATGTCTTTATCCTCACCAAAAAAGGTGCTGACCTGAAGGTGGAATACATCGGAGCTATTGATGATAATTCTGATGATGCCACCAAAGTAAAAACTAAATATGTGGAGAATGCTCTCACCGAAATAATGGCTGGAAAACCAGTTACCACCTCTACTACCAAAGCTATCGGTTGTACTATTAAGTGGAGGAGTTAAGACTTATTTTTAAAATTTTTTTAATTGTAAAAAGCCTGGCGAAACGCCGGGCTTTTTTTATGGATTAAATATTTTATTGGGATGCTTTACCCCTTCGATAATTCTTTGTTGAATTATCTTTAATGGTAACGGTTTTAATAATTTTGGAGGGTCTATCTGGAGGTCAATGTCGTCGAAATAAGTTAAAGCTTTTAGTGGAATAAAATCATTCTTCACTAAATATTTTTCTTGATAAAAATATAGCATTTGATCAATGGAAAAATGTTCCAAGAGAAAATAAATGTCTATAAAATCCTTAATTCGTTGGCCCGAATTGATGATAGCATTAAGTTTCATTGCTGAAATATCTTCAAGGCTTAACATAGATATATTCTCTTCTATAATTATCGGTTTGATAATTTTATATGGATGAGAAATAAAATCTACTTTAATGTCATTCACCTTAGAAAGCAGCGTGTTCTTCCGTATCGTAGTTGGTAATACATTATATCGTCCAGATAGCATTTCCATAATTTCAACGGGTTCAAAATTATTGACAGAAAATAAATCTATATCTATTGAATTTCGATGTCCTAAAAGCAATGCCAAAGTTGTCCCTCCGACCAAATAAAAGTCCTTGAGTTCCGGCAGTGATTGTAGTTCTTGAATCAGCTTAAAAGTTTCAGGAGCAATGATATTTTTATCTTTATGCAGCATCAGTTTTTAATTTATCTGATTGCAAAAAAAGCCTCGCAAAATCCTTATCTCTTTTATCTAATTGTTTACTCCATTCTATCGTTTCCATAATCCTTTCCATAGGATAGAATCGAATCATTTCTTTCCAATCTTCAATGGTTCCACGTTGCAGGACTCTTTCGATAACTATCTTGAAACTTTTCTCATAATTGAAGGTCTCTAAATCATATTCCCAGAGAAGGTAATCCGGTATATTTGGCTTGTTTGTCATTAGAAAATTTGCTTTTAATTGTGCAGCTTTTATTAGCTGCAAAGCTAATAAAAATAGTGGAAGTTAATTGGAAAAAGCCTGGCACGATGCCGGGCTTTTATGTTTTATAAATACTTCGCCAGGTAGGTCTGGCAATCGGCTTCATTAGCCGGGAGGTGCTTGATTATTTCCAAAAAATCTTTCATGGATTTTTGTTTCAGGAAGACTTTTTTTAATAAGAAATAATTCATGCAATAGTATTGATTTTTCAATAAATACCCAGTGTTTACATCGTAACTGAATCGGTCCTTCTGGAAGCTGTCGCCATTCTTCAGGAGCTTTCGTATTTTAATTTGGCATTTGGAAAGCAGTTGCTGGCATTGCGCTGGGTTGGCATTGATTTTAGCAATGAAATCATTCATGCAGGCATAGATTTCTTCGTTTAATTTTAGCTGCTTTCTGGCAGTTTTCAGTTTTATTTTATTAGCGTCTTTTGCATATTTCAATGCACCATAATTCCCAATGACATCGCAGGTGGATTCATTGAAATCATAAGGAATATCGAGCTTGAATTGCATGATATAATTGTGCATCAATTCATGGAATGCAATCATGGATACGGACTCCTTTCGATAGCTCAAAAGGCGTTTGTTCAATGGAGTGTCAGAATAGCAATATGCCAGGTAAATAAAGGGTTCATAGCCCATATTATGATAATATGCCGCCCTCACATTGGCATCCCATTTGGAATGAAAAGTAATATAATCCTCCTGCATTCCAAAGGGCTTTTCGACCTTATCTTTTAATGAGACATAAATATAATACAAAGGCTGGTCGGAGGTGTCTCTATGGGTATAAAATTCTCCTTCCAACCGGACTCCCATTTCTTTAAAAACAAAATCTTTGACTTGTGAAATAAACAAAGAATCGCTGCCCTGGCTTCGGGCAATGAACCCTGTCATTAACAAGGAAAGAATCAAAATAAATCTGACTGGCTTCAAGGGTATCAATAATTTTTCATGGCAAAAATACAAGAGTTTATCCTAATTGGTTTTAGGCTTCTGGCTTTCTTGTTTTGTTTAAAATGGTTTTACAGTTTTAATTTATCCGGATTTTGTCTGGTATCCCAAATTGCGAAGACCAGATTATCCTTTTAGCCATTGGTCTATTTCATCATTCGCTTCTTTGTCCGTCAGGAATTTTCCTTCTTTAATATCCTTTTGTCCTTGAGCGATTGCTTGCTTCTGTTCTGATGAAAGTTTCATGGGTTCAAAATCTTCTGATTCGATTTCTATTAAGCGATAAATCTCTTCCAAAAGATGCTGGTCTTCTGTAGTTCTGATTTTATCAATCAGCTTGTTTTTTATTTCTAAAGTACTCATGTTATTAATTTTTTAGACTGCAAAGATAGGCATTGAGGTGGATGCCATTGATAAAATTACAATGGATTTATAATCCTTACAGAGCAGTCAAGCCCAAAAAAGTCATCCATATTCACAGTAATCAAATCAGCATTTAATTTCCTGGCTGTTGCCAAAATAATAGCATCAGGTGTTTTAATCTTTTTTAATTTTCGATAAACAATTACCAAATTAGCAATCTCAATATCTGTTTGAACAATTTCAAGGGATGCAAGTAATTTTTCAATCAACGCCTTTTCAACATTATTTTTAAACTCATACCCAAGTGCCTCCATGTATGAAATAACGGATATAAAAACATTATCATAACCCGCTGCCAACTCCTTAAATTCCAATTCTCCTTTGGAAAGATAAATCAGAATATTTGAATCCAAGACAACATTATTCCCAATCATTTCTAATATCTTTTTGCCATGCTGAAGGATTCTTGATGCCTTCAAAAACCTTTTGATTCCTGATTTCTGAAAGAATCATTTCTATCTTTGAGACATCATAATTCTTTTCATTTCTATCGTCCCATACAAGGGTTACTTTCACTTCTTTTTCCTTGATTTCAGGGACATCTTTAGGGATTTCTATCATCCCGTCATGCACTACTGTTTTGAATTCTAAACTCTTCATTTCTTAATATTTTAGACTGCAAAGATACGCATTGAGGCGGATTGGTTTTGGGCTTTTGAAATCAAATCATCCGATTATTTATCTGGAGGCTTTGGGGTGTCATGCTTTTTAAACATGCGGGGAGGGATAATAATTACCAAATAACCTTTTCATTCAAACCTCAATGATAATATTAGCTGGGATGATGAATGTATAATTCACCTTCGACATATAAATCAAAGTCTATGGAAAGATTCAAATCATTCATACGCCTGATGTTCTCCATCCCAATGTTGAAACCATTTAGGCAAGTATTGCCATTATGAAATTTCATGTGGACTTGGATATAGCCTTGTGCATTCTCAACGAGTTTCAGTATCCCCTCTTTATCTTGCTCCAAAAAGTCCAAAAGTTTCTTTAATTTATCTTCAAATTCATCAGGCTCTGGATTCGGTCGGAGCACTAATGAGCTGAATTTATATTTCACTTTTAATGGCGGTCTCACATCGCCAATATTCCAACTTTCGGTGGGTATTAATTTAGTCATTGCTTTTAGCTCTTGTTCTGATAATTCATAAGATAAAGCACAAAAATAAACATTGTTATTTGTTTCAGAATAAACTGTATAAACGCTTTCATCATCCTTATCTGTAGAGATACAAACTGCAAAATAAAAGTTTTGCTTTAGAACAGGTAAATAGGCAATTATAGTCTGATCATCTCTTTCTCTATCTATCCGATCAATTTTAATTTTTCCATCGACATAAACCGGACTATGAATTTCTAATAATTGTTCGGTAACTCCGAGCGATTTTGTTTGGAATTCTTTAGTAACGATTTCTAATACTTGTTCGTCAGTCATAAATT
>JABDAW010000031.1 GCA_013288905.1 Bacteroidota bacterium
GGAGATACTCAAAATCACAGAAATTTCCACCTGCAAATTTGCGGATTTCTTTTGCCGTTCTCGGACCTCGTGAAAGAATAATTACTTCCTTTTTATTCTCGTTGAGAAATTTCAGGACGGGGAGAAAGTCACCATCGCCTGAAAGGATGACTGCCCGCTCAAATCCGTTTCTGTCGCGCATCAGATAGAATGCCATATCCACATCACAATTCGCCTTACGGACCGGATTGCCTTCCTCATCCTCAAAAGTTTTTACTGGTTTCAAAACCAATTTATATCCGAATTTTTCAAGTTTAAGATAGAAGCGCACACGTCTCAAATGACGGTCAAGTAAAACAAGTTTAGCCTCGGTTAAACTGTTTCGATACTTTTCGACATAATCAATAAGATATTTTTCGAGTTCTTTAACAGGAACCGTTTCATGTATAAGATAATTGAAAGGGAACTGGTGAATCTCTACACCACCAAAATAATATACAGTAGAAGTCTGGTATTTTTCCTCAAGATACTTATAAAGTTTTTCATAATCAATACTCCAGCCCAATGACTTTTTGCCGCCATAAAAAAGGTTGGATGCATCAATATAGGCATATGTTCGCATGTCTGTATTGTAGCATATCAGCTAGGCTGTTTTCCATAATCCCTTCCTTTTAAAAACTGCAAAGTGCAAACGTTTCAACCATCAGATCGTGCTTTTGTCTGCAAAAATGCCCGACAGTTATCCACAGATATTAGTTGCATTAGCAACTAATAGTTGCTAAACTATAAATGAAGGATCGTTAACAAAAGAATAATTACTAAATTAATCGAATGATAATATTATGAAAAAAGAAATTGAAAAAATAATTGAGTTAGGGAAAAAGGCAACAGTAAAAGGAGGAAGTATGGGCATATTTATTAAAAGCGAAAGAGGAGAGTTCTATGAATCATTCTTTGAAAACTGGGATGACGAGCGAACCGTGTTTTATTACCTACTTCGGCAAAACGGATTTAAAGATGCAGGTTATAATGCTTCCTATCATTGGAAAGTTGCTAACGATAAGGTAAAATTGGAATATGTCGAGGGAGATTTATATTTAAGCCCTTCAAATATATAAATGAGAAAATATGAAATCGCCAAAAGACTCGGCGTATCACATCAGGCGGTTTATAAGTGGTATAACGGGGGACAGCCAAGCACCAAACACCTGGTGGCTCTTTCCCGATTATTAGGAATAAGTACAGACGATACGCTTAAACAACTTTCCAAGTCAAAGACCATTAAAAACATTCCTTTAAAAAGATGAATTCTTGCCTTAACAGGGAAATGGTTTCTTCACCTTTAAAAGGGCTTGCATTATTTTTCAGGTTTGCTATACTTCTTACGTAAAGTACTTTGAAGTTTCCATAACAGGTTTTGTAATCAATGAGGAATTACTAAATTCCCATATATTTTGACTTTGTTAATGTCGCACAATATATCTTAAAAGGTGTCAAGACCTTTGTAGAATAAGGATAAAATCCACTTTACAGAAAAATCCAAGTTCTAAAAATGATTACAAAACCTAAAGGAAACTTTGGGTTTTTTACCATAGCAGACTGTGGGGTTGCCGGTGGAGTAATTGGGGATATATTTTGTACGGCACATTGGCATTGACCCGCAAGGGTCCCTCCGAATTCTATCGGACAGAAACAATCAATGCGAATGGAGATTTTCAAGAAAGGGCAATTGTCACAGACAGCCCCCAACTCCATAGTCTGCTGTGTATGCAGCACGGTCGTGAAATTATCAGCAACTAACAAAAAGGAAAAATAAATCATGTTACTTTTTGATGTTTGCACCCGCAGGGTGTATGAGAAAGACGGTGAGCGCAAAGTGAAATGGTACAAGGCAGGTATCCTCAAGGAATCCGACAACGGCAAAAGATACATTCGCCTGTTCCATTCCCCGCAAACCGAGTTTTTCATTTTCAACAGGGACCCCATTGTACCTGTGAATCAGGAAAACGAACCAAGTGCTACTGACTAAATTGCCCCACAAGGAGAGTTCTTGTTTCTGACAAGCACCGCGCCTGTCTTTCATTTGGCAGGCGTTCGGTTGCTTGGATTATTATTTATACAATCACCATGCCCAAGAAAATACCATTATTTACTGCTGACCAGTTAAGCTGCTTTGCAAAAGAAATCAAAGAAGCCGGAAGCACCGATCTGCTAATGCTTCAAAAGGAAGCCCTTACGCAAAATGGGGAATCCACAATGATAGCAAGCTACAAAGATATGGAAGAATACAAACAAAAATATCTTACGGGAGTCTATGAATCCCTGCGTCCGTATTACTCTACTGTTGTCCCGTATGTCTTTTGGAGTTTTTTGTATGATGCGCTTGTTAAGAGCGGAGTAAAACCAATATGAAGCCACCTTTGACCTACTATGGGGGTAAGCAGTTACTATCAAAAGAAATTATGTCACTCATACCAAAACATAATCTATACTGTGAGCCATTCTTCGGGGGTGGTGCAGTATTCTTCTTCAAAGAACCTTCGCAAGTTGAAGTGATCAATGATACCAATGGGGAACTGATTAATTTCTATAAAGTTATAAAAAATGATTTCAAGAAGCTGCAAAAGGAAATTAAAACATCTTTACACAGTCGTAAACTTCATGCACAAGCGAATGTGATCTACAAACACTCTGAACTCTTCAGTGAAGTAGAAAGAGCATGGGCGATTTGGATGCTCGCGAATCAAAGCTATGCCTCCAAACTCAATGGCAGTTGGGGATATGAGAAATCAGATAACAGGATGGCAGGCAAAATTCATGAGAAGCGAATGGCTTTTACCGAGCAATTTGCAGAACGATTGGAGAAGGTGCAAATCGAATGTGCCGATGCACTGCGTGTCATTGAAACCCGCGATACTAAAGAGAGTTTCTTCTACTGCGATCCTCCGTATTTCAATGCTCATCTGGGGCATTACAAAGGCTACACGCAAAATGATTTTGAGCAACTTCTTGAAGTGCTGTCAAAGATTAGAGGTAAATTTTTACTAAGCTCATATCCCTCCAAAACGCTTGCCACTTATGCCAAAAAACATAAGTGGTTTGTAAAGAAAATTGATACTCAACTTTGCCTTGCTTCGGGTCCGAACGTGAAGAAGAAAAGAAAAATAGAGGTGCTGACAGCAAATTTTGACATAAAACAATAAAATTGGAACTTTATAAAAAGTCGTAAACTACGCAATCGTATGTCGTAAAATACGCAAAATGAACCATCCATATTTTAGGTCAATATATTCTGAAGCCCTATATGATAGGGGTTTTGAATCCTTTTGGATTTCAAAAAATATTTAAGTGAATTTAAGTTGCTTGATATGCAAATATTTTTTACTTTAGTTTGCAACTTTAAAAATTATCAATGAATGGCAAATTTCAGCAATTTGGATTTAAAAATTAATGACCGGATAGTTAATGTTAATGCAATGATTAACTTTACTACTGATGATTTGAAGAAGAATTACGAAGACACTATTAAATCATATGAAGTTGTGGGCAAATTATTTTTTTACAAAAGTAATGTAGAGGCACCCCATGATCTGTTACAAAAATTAAGTTTTGATTTACTGAATTTTGATCACTTATATATTCTTCCAGAAAATGGATTAATTGTAACCAATACAATTGAATATCCATTTTCAGATTGGAATGAAGTAAAGTTGGTGGTCTGGAAAGGTAATCTTCGGATGGAGACAAACTATATAACAGTTTATACAAAAATAAATCATTGATAAATACAATTTATGAAAACAAAATACAAATTTAACACTATAAAAACACTTGGGTTGATTACCGGGCTTGCAGCTTAAAAACATATGGGTGGCGCAAGTCCGGTTTCATTGCTTTATAAACTTATATTTTAATAACCAAAAATAAATTTTCTTGCCGTGAACGAAACGAATAAACAAATAAATGAGATAAGTGTTACCAAATTTGAATTGGTCATGCTAATAGATGACACAGAAGTAGATTTGTATATCGCCTCTCTAAATATAAATAAACATCATTTTGCTGAAAAATTGATTGAGTTCAATACAGGTGAGAAGGCTCTAAAATATTTGCAAGACAATCAGGAAAATATCCTGATGTTGCCTGGCGTGATATTTTTGGATTTATACATGCCTAAAATGAATGGATTTGAATTCATGGAAGAGTATAAAAAATTGCCTATTGCTTTAAAAGAGCATTGCCAGGTTTATATACTTTCTTCGACAGTTGATCCAAACGAAATAGCATGTCTTCGGAAAGATAGTAATATACTTGATGTTTTTGAAAAACCTATTACAAGAAATTATCTTGAAAAAATAAAAGGAAAATATCCAAAACGACTGAAAGTATTTTCCACTGCAAGCATCGAAAATAACAAATCTAAAACAAAAGTACCTGTCACTGTTCATCTCAATGACGAAACAGTTATTATAGTCAACAATCAGGCTGCATTAGAACAATGGCTCGAGCGATTTCCCAATGCAAGAATCGTTCAATAAATACTACCATAAATAATAAGTCAAAATCATGGAAGAAAAATCAAAACCAAAATTTGAAACCGTTATGTTAATAGATGACATTGCCGTAGACCTTTTTATAGCCTCTCGAAATCTCAACAAACATAATTTCTCGAAAAGAATTATAGAGTTCGTTAATGGTGAAAAAGCATTAAACTACTTGAGAGAGCATCAAGAAAATATTGTTATGTTGCCTGATGTAATTTTCCTTGATTTGTATATGCCTGTTATGGATGGTTTTGGATTCATGGAGAGTTATGATAAATTATCGGTTACTGTAAAAAATCATTGTAAACTCTATGTTCTCTCCTCAAGTTGTGATGCAGGCGATATTGCCCGTGTGCGAAGTGATAATAATGCTTATGATATTTTGGAAAAACCTATTACCAGGAATTATCTGGAGAATATTAATCCTGATTGATGATGCCTTCCATCAACTATCAAGATTTGATAAAAAAATCATAGGAATAAAATATCATGAAGAAAAAAACTGTTAAGCAGAGTGAAATGATATTTCAATTAATAGTAGAATCCGCACCCAGTGCCATGATTCTGGTAAATAAGGAAGGCAAAATAGCTTATGCTAACAAACAAGCTGAAAAACTTTTTTGCTATGACAGAGATGATTTGATAGGGCAAGATGTTGAAGTTCTTATTCCTAAAAGATTCAAAACTCATCATCCAGATCTAAGGAATATGTTTTTCTTTTCTCCGCAGGCGAGGTCAATGGGAGCAGGAAGAGAACTTTTTGCAGCGAGAAAAGATGGTACTGAATTTCCTGTTGAAATAGGTTTAAATCCTGTAGTAACAGCAGAAGGAACATTGGTCATAGCATCCATCATTGATATTACAGAGAGAAGAAAATTTGAAGAGGAAAAGACTCTTTTTGCTTCTATTATTAACTCCACTCAAGATGCCATCTTTAGTAAAAACCTTGACGGAATTATAACAAGTTGGAATCAAGGCGCAGAAAAAGTTTTCGGATATTCTTATGAAGAAATCATCGGTAAACATATTTCCATTCTCATTCCTTCTCATCTTCAAAATGAAGAACAAAAAATAATTATACAGATAGCCAATGATGAACGTGTTGAGCATTATGAAACAGAACGGATAAGGAAGGATGGAAAAGTAATTAATGTTTCGCTAACTATCTCCCCTATAAAAGATTCTCAAGGCAAAATTGTTGGTGCTTCTAAGATTAGTCGTGATATTTCCGAACGCAAAGAATCTGAACAAAAAATCATGAAAGGAAATCGGCTCTATTCTTTTTTAAGTCAGGTCAATCAAAGCATCGTTTTTATTAAAGAACAACAATCACTTTTTAATAAGATTTGTGAAATTGCTTTTGATCTTGGAAAGTTTAAATATGCCTGGATTGGAATGATTGATGAAAGCACCGGAAAGGTAACCATTGTGGCACAGAAAGGCATTGCTGATGAAGATTTGCCAATCTATGATAATGTAAATTATAAGCGTATTGATTATCTCCATAGTCCACTTGGAAAGGCTATAACAACAGGAGCATTCACACTTACTAACGATGCTCTGAATGACCCTGATATGAGGGATTTTAAAGAACAGGCAGAACAGCGTCAGTTTAATTCAAGTATTCTTTTGCCATTAAAGAAGTCAAGAAAAGTGGTTGGTTTATTTTGTTGTACATCTTCAATAATTAACTTTTTTGATAAAGAAGAAATTGCTTTATTAATAGAAGCAGCGGGGGATATTTCATTCGCATTGGAAAATTTCGATAAAGAAAATGACAGGTTACAAGCCTTGGAACAACTTAAGCGTAATGAAGAGAGGTTAAATGAGGCGCAGGGCATAGCACTCATGGGAAGCTGGGAAGTAGAATTGAAACACGATAAACATATTTGGTCAGATGGTTTTCGTGCTATTTATGGAATAAAAAAAAACGAAGTGCCGACCTTGGAATTGTTTTTATCATTCATTCACCCTGAAGACTTAGATCATGCAAACAAAACAATAGGAAAGGCTTTTGTAACTCTTGAAGAATCATCCTTTAATTTCCGCTTTATCCGCAGAGATGGGGTGATCAGGCATGGATTTTCCAAGTCGAAGTTTGAATTTAATAAAGAAGGAAAACCAATAAGGCTTTATGGAATTATACAAGACATTACCGAAAGAAAAAATGCCGAAGAGGAACTGAAAATAAATAATGCCGAATTGAAGAAAATCAATGCCGAATTAGACAGGTTTGTCTATAGCATCTCGCACGAATTGAGGTCTCCTATTGCTTCTATGAAGGGGATATTTGATTTGATACAATTAGATAAGTTGGATGACGATGATAAAGGCATGATGGATTTTATTAACAGGAGTATTTTTAAAATGGATGAAACCCTTCGCGAAATCCTTGATTATTCAAGAAACTCGCGAAATGAAATCAAAAGCGAATTAATAGATCTCGGCAAGATTATAGAAGATGCTTTTGGAAATGCCAATTATTATAAGGATTTTTCATTTGATAAGAGAATAAATATTGAAACCGAAGTACCTTTTTGTTCTGACATGTCGAGAATGAAAATTGTTATAAACAATTTTATATCAAATGCTCTGAAATATAGCAAAAAAGATTCCAAGGAACCTTTTATTGAGATCAATGCAACTATCAATGCTGAAAAACTGATTATGGAAATAGCTGATAACGGGATAGGAATACAAGCTGAAGTCTTGCCGAAAATATTTGGAATGTTTGTCAGAGCCACCGAAGTAGCTTCAGGCTCCGGGCTTGGATTGTATATTGCAAAGGAATGTGCGGAAAAGCTTGGTGGAACCATAAGTGTTGAATCAGAACTTGACAAGGGAACAAAGTTCACAATAGAAATTCCTAATAATAAACCTGTGAAAAATTAAATTTTGAACACTATTTTTTATAGAGAAAAATTTCCCAAATATTGTAACCGGAAGTGAATAAAATTGACCTTGCAATAAAGTTAAGAGTAGATGGTTAGTTTGGCATAGTATATTATGGTTTTCGATCTGCTTAGTTGATTAAAAATTTAATTGTTTACTTCAACTAAACAATTTTTTCAGAAAATCTACCCGCTTTTAATCCGCAAAATATGTCGTAAATTACTCAATGTCATGGCGCAAAATTATCAAAATTTGTTCAGGGGAATTTTGATACCATCACTAAAATCCCTGTGAAGCAAGGGTTTTAGTGATACGCCCACCCCATAAAACACATTATATTTTCAGGTGATAAAACAAGGTTCAACTTCGTGCTAAAACTTGTCCATTAACCAAGGAAATAAAATGGAAATTCAATTTTCCAAATAAAATTGGTTAAAAAAATGAAAAAAAAAAATGAAAAAATTTGTGTCACAAATTACGCAATCGTATGTCGCAATTTACGCAAAAGCAATACCTAAATTTCTAAAATAATCTTCCTAAAACCCTTTCCAGGCGTGAGTTTTAGTGATATGTGATATGGAATATTTTTTTTCTAAGTAAATTGGATACGTCGGGCGCATATTGTTTTCACCTAATTTTACCACCCTATAATAAAAAAATATCTTAATTAAAAATTAAAAAAATGAAAAGCATTACAAAATTACCTAAAGGCTATAAAATGCCTCGCGTTTTAAACGCATTACCTTCGAGTTTATTGAAGGGTTTGCTGACAGTATGTTTATTTCTGTCTTTTAATCTTCTAATTGCAGGATCAGTTACAGGTCCGACAATTGTATGTGTTGGAGACCAGGATGGCTATTGCTATTCCGGTTCGGCAACAGGCCCTTTAACTTATTTCTGGCATGTTAGTTCCGGTGGCTCTTTCTCCGGCAGCGGAAATTGTATTACTGTTACCTGGAATATTGCCGGAAACGACAGTGTCTGGGTTAATGTGTATAACAAGGTTTTATGCACGTGGCAGGACTCAGGCATCACCTTCGTAACTGTAAATCCATTACCTTTACCGGGCATTTTTACACAAAGCAACCAAGCCTGTGTAACTTTAAAACAACCTAATGATCCTACAACAAGTGCTACTGGTGGAACCAATGGTAATGATACCTGCTACTTAGTTTGCGATTCTTCAACGACCGTTTTCTATGCCAATTTTGTTGCCGGAGCTACTTATACTTGGAGTGTTACCGGAGCATCAGGTGATACTATAAGCACATCTGCAAGTGGAAGTTCGTACACGGTAAATTGGGGAGGCACGCTAGGTGTTGCTGAAATCAAACTTGTCGTTACTACAGGTGCGGGTTGTTCAGATTCTACCACCAGGTGCGTCGATATAATTCAAAAACCCCATTGCAAATTCTTTGGTGATACTGTTGCTTGCGGGGGAGTATTGAAAATATGTAAAGGACAGACTGTTACTTTCAGGGACTCTTCAACCTCTTCATCTTCTTCTGGAATAAGCAGTTGGTTATGGAATTTTGGAGATAATACCACCTCTACTAATGCCGATCCAACACATCAATATAACATAGCAGGTACCTATATAGTAACCTTAATTGTTACTAACCAATGCGGTTGTAAAGATTCTTGTGAATTGAAAGTGATTGTAGATTCCACAACTGGTCCGAATATATACTGCCCAACAACCATCTGCGCTGGAGATACAGGATTTTATTGGACTGATGCTATATGCAGTTCCTACCTTTGGTCAGTCACCGGAGGAACAATAATTGGTGATTCAACAAGAGATACTATTCGTGTCGCCTGGGGTAACGGCAATTCTGGTCCAGGAATTATTTCGTTGTCAATGCCTTCTTCCTGTGCAACTTATTGTCAATATTCAAATTATGTGACTGTTCCTATAGTACCAATAAATGGAATCATTTACGGACCTACAATTGTTTGTGCTGACCCTACTGGAAGTACAAGCACAAGATATAGTATGAATTGTATTCCAGGAACTTATTATACTTGGACTTTGAGTAATCCAGCTCTCGGATATATTTCGACCAATTCAAATGGACCAACAGAAATTAGTATTAACTGGTTCGGACCCACAGGATGGGATACTATTGAGGTAACCTACAACAATTCTTTACTTGGATGCGGAGGTACTGCTAAATTAGCAGTACATGTAACAAATCCATTTACATTATATGGTCCTACCGAATCCTGTGCCGGAGATACATCCAAGTATTATACCAGCCCTGTAGGGATGTTCAAATGGGTTGTTTATGACGATTTTACAAACTTAATAATAAATTCAACTCACGGAACAACGCTAACCCAGATTTGGCCTATGGTTACTTCTGTTACCAGTTATACGGTTTTTGCCATTGACACACTCGGTATTTTTTGCAATAGTCCTCAAATCATTACTGTAACAGTTTATCCCTTACCATCACAACCTGGAACAATTTCAGGTATTACCTGTGTTTGTCCCAACGAAAGTTATACTTACTCGGCTATACCTACAGCCAGCAACTATTACTTGCAATGGACAATCCTAAATGGAAGTCCCACCACTTCTGTAGGTACTTCCATAAACGTTACGTGGGGACCTATAGGGCCTTATAAGATCATATTGCAGCAAGGGATGATTGCTTCTCCGCATTGTCCGTCTCTCCCTGAAATTGTTACGGTAAATGTATGTCCTCCTATTTCTGGGAGTATTTCCGGCACCACAAAAGAATGTATTAATCAAACTGAAACTTATACTTTCCCGGCAGGAGGTAGCGATTATACATGGTCAGTCTCGGGGTTAGGCAGCGTGATTTCTGGAAATAATACAAATACAGCAACTATCGAATGGGGTGATGTAACAGGAATTACAACAATACATCTGTCATACTCAATTTGCGGAGTTACCTACAACGTAAGCATAGCTGATACTGTAACCCCAGCTCCCGTACCTATTATTGTTTTGCCAACCCTGCTCTGTGGAAATTCACTTCTTAATTTTACTACGTCTGCTATTTCGGGTTCTTCTCAATATATCTGGACTATTGTTGGAGGTCCTACAATTACAACACCAACTGGTTTATTCTCTTATACTTTTACGCCGGGCACATATACCCTTGATCTTACGGTTGTGGATATAAGTAACTGTCTTCAAAATGGCAGCACCGCAGTAACATTTACAGTAAACCCTGCACCGGCAGCTTTCATTTCGACTCCCGATCCATTAACCACATGTAATCTACCTGATACCTTTTATGTTACAATTACAAGTACCGGGTGTATAGGAGGTACAACATATCAATGGTACGGACCTGCAGGTGCCATGGGAACAGCCACAACGCAGTTTAGCAGAACCGTTTATCCCAAGTATGGTAACTATTATTGCATCGTAACAAATAGTTGCGGATGTACGGCAGAAACTAATATTCTTTCGCTTGACAGCTGTGGTGTCATCCCGCCTCCATGCACCTTGACTATTACTCCTTCCATTAGTTTTACTCCTTCTCAAAATTGCGGGACTGTAACGTTTACAAGTACCCATTCTCTCCCAGGTTTTATTCCGGGTAGTTATAGTTGGACTTTTGGTGATGGAATAGGAACTTCGACTGCACAGAATCCTGTTTATACTTATGCGCACCCTGGCTACTATTTAGTTGATTTCTGCTGCTCTTATACCGACGGCACAGACACCTGTTCAATTTGTTATCAAACCACCGATACGGTTCCATTGATACCAAACTTTACTGTAAGTTATTCCTGTAGCGGTTCAGGACCCATTTTAACAACAATAACCAACAATTCTCAAACGGTCAGTCCCTATACTTATGTAAGTTATTCTTGGACAGGTGCAATAACAGGAACTGCTTCAAGTGTTTCTGCTCCACTCATTGCGGGTTTATACAATGAAACATTGACCGTTACTGTAACAGGTTATTCAAAAATATATACCTGCACTATTACCCTGCCATTTACGGTACCTATTCAGCCGATAGCCAGCTTTACCATTGCTCCAAATCCCGCATGTTCTGGAGTACCTATCAATTTTACAAATACTTCAACAAATCCAGGAGCAATTATTCAATATAACTGGACTTTTGGTGATGGTGGAGGATCAAATTTATCTGACCCCATCCATAGCTATACTGCACCTATTCCGCCTCCTTTTATTAACCATTATCCTGTAACTTTAATTATTCTGGATGAATACGGATGCACTTCTTCTGCTACCGGAACAGCTACCATATTTCCAAATACAATTTTTAAATCTCTGACACCTATGAATGGTGAAGCTTGTGAGGGGGACACTATAATTCTAAGCGCAAACGGAAGCTCATCCCATTTTATGCCGCTTTCATTTAGTTGGATTCCTTGTGGGCATTATACTGCCTTTGATACAGTTACCCAAACAGGTTATTATACGGTTATAATTACAGATGCCGTTGGATGTACTGCTATAGATTCCGCTCAAGCAACATTCTTGGATATTCCTACTCCTGCAATTTCCGGACCTTTAAATTACTGTAATGGTGATAAAATCAATCTTTCTATGTATGTCGGACCTGGTTATACTTATGTTTGGACGGTCAGCAGTCCAACCTTCGGTACTACTACTGTTTCATCATCTGATCTGAACGGAATTACTTTATATAATTTCTATTCTCCATATACTATTAAGGCATATATATCCGTCAATACTCCTATCAGTTGCATTGATAGTGCCACCGATACCGTTTATGTCCATCTTCCTCCTCCTATACCGATAATCAGTGCTCCTGATACTTGCCTCAAAGATGCTCCTATTATTCTAACGGCTACAGATGCAAATCCGTATGTTCTATTCAATTGGAGTACTGGCGGTTTCGGCAATACAATCAGTGTTATAAATAGTGGCATTATTGTGGTAACTGCTACTGATTCCAATGGTTGTTCCAGTCAAAGTAATCCATTTATTATACCTGCTTTACCTGATTTCTGCACCTTATTTACCGGGTGCCTCTGCGATACGGGGAATCAAATAATAACTGCTCCAACTGGTTATACCGTGATAGGCTGGCTCAGGAATGATACCTTGCTTGCACCTACAGTCGCCTGGCCAAACTTGCTGATTACCTTGCCAGGTACTTACCAGCTTATTCTTCAGGATCCGGCAGCAGGTAATTGCCCTGACACTTCAGGTTTTATTAATGTAGATGATTGCAAACCTACATTATGTTGTTGTTGTGACAGCAGTGTCGTATACTTCAAAACTCTTGCATGTATTGGTCCGGATTCCTTAGGTCACGAACAATATCAGTTTGACATTTATTATGATTATACAGGCTCATCAGCTTCACCATATAACGTAATCGTCGGCTCACCAAATAACGGCAGCCTGAGTGGAATGATTACAGGGATTCTCTATCCTGGAATTAACGATATTACAGGAATATTTACAGATACTCCTCCGGTAGGAACTTCCTTATGCCTGGAAATAATTCACACTGATTCTGTTACTGGCGCAAGTTGCAAACAGGAAGTTTGCAGCATTTTGCCACCATGCGACGGTCTTCCTCCATGTAATCAAATTATAAATATTTGTGAGAGTTGTGGCGGCATCCGTTGCAGTGGAAATGATCTTAACGGCGACCCAATATATTTGATCAATTTCTCAATCAACTATACAGGCAGTAACAACTCATCGTTTTACATCAGCTCAACACAAGGAACTTTTTCAAGTCTTAGTTCTTCTGTTGTAAATAATGGCGGTAATAATTATTCTGTCATGTTCATCAACACCCCGCCTTGGCAAGGGTTTATGTGTATGACTGTTGTCATCAGGGATTCTGCAACAGCAATGGTTTGCGAAGAGCAATTCTGTTTCACATTACCCGTTTGTCCAATATCTCCATGTAGGACAGATCGAATTCAGATCGGACCACGTACAGCTTGCATTGGTATGGATTCTACCGGACATGAAGAGTATTTTATTCAGTTATACGTGTTTGATCCTTACAGTTGTTGCAGTCAATCTTTGTCTGTATTGTCTTCTACTGGGTTTATCTCCAACCAAAACCCGTTATCTTTTAATGCAAGCCTGACTGATGTTACTTTCGATTATACTAATTATTCCAGCGATTCGACTACTGCCTGTTTCAGAATAATAATAACTGACTCTATAAGCGGCGCACAATGCGAAGATACCATCTGTATCAATTTGCCGCATTGCCAGAATGCAACGGACCGACGTGCTAATTCACTTTCTTTAAAGCCTAATCCTGCTCAGAACCAGACAGTTATAACATATTCATTTATTCAATCAGGAGATAATGAAATTGTTATTCGAGATAATAACGGAATTGAATTTGGAAGATTTAAACCAAGTGGATTGCAGGGTTCACTGACATATGATGTTTCATCATTAAATAATGGTGTTTATCAAGTTAGTGCAGAATCTGGCGGTGGGAGATTACAAACTGTAAAATTAATTGTGACGAAATAAAAAAACTTCAACATTCCCCTCTCCTATAGTTGGAGAGGGGTTTTGTTTTATTGATTGTTATCAAATTTATTGTAACTTTGCATTATTGATTAAATTAATAAATAAAAATATGAAAAAAACAATTGGACTTATAGCAATGATACTCTTTTCAATTTGCAGTTTTTCTCAAACATGGCAATGGGCAGATAGAATGGGTAGTGTTTTACAGGATAGCGTTAACACCAGTGATTATAATGAAAAAGTTGTTGGTGTAGGAACAGATAATGCTGGTAATGTATATGTTGCAGGGAAAGTAATGGGACACCCGACCTTTGGCGATTCAAGTTTCACCAGCCAGAATCATGGAAATTATTATCAGGGCTTTCTTGCCAAATATGATTGCTCTGGGCATTTGAAATGGGCGCAGTTGATGCTTGATAATAATGGGGCGGACAATATTACTGGGCTGGCAGTTGATGGTGCAGGTAATTGTTATCTGAATGGGTACGCTGGATCTGATACAGAATATTTCGATACTACGCATTATTACTATGGCAATAATACGCCTGGTTGGTTTGTTGCTAAATACGATAGTAGCGGACATAATTTATGGCGGACCTTTACACAGGTTACGCCAAGCGCATTCAATGAAGATGGACCAACAATTGCTATTAATTCCCAAGGAAATATTATTGTTGCTGGCTGGAATGATATGCCAGGAATGGTTTTTACTGGTGTTAATTTGAGAAAAGGTAATTTTATAGCAGCTTTTAATCCAAATGCTGGCAGTTGCTTATGGGGAATCAATATTGATACGGTTGCACCAAATTCAAACGCAAAATATTTAAGTATATCCTCCTTAGTTATTGGCAGTGATGATGACATTTACATTGGAGGATCTTTTAATGATACTGTAAAAGTAGGAACATATACATTAGTTGCTCCTAATCTCGGATTTCATGCTTGCATTATAAAATACAATTCAAATGGCATATTGAAATGGGCTAAACAAGATTACGCAGCCTCAAGCAGCACGTCTTTATTTACCCTTTCTATTTCTGGTAATTCAATTTATATGCTTGCAACAGCTTTACGAAATGATACTGTTTTCAATTACCCAATATCATTTACCGGATCATCGTTGCAAACAAATTTTATCTTGAAGTTGGACACCGCAGCAAATTTTATTTGGGGTATTACACAAGACAGTGTTAATATTGTATATTCCGGTCCGCTACCTTCAATGATAGTTGATAATAATAATCTTTATTTGACCTCAGGATTTTTGGAACAATTAAAATGGGGTACAACGTATCCATCCATTAATTCCAATTCTGGAGGTGGTCCCGATCCGTATTTTCTTGAATTAAATTCTTCCGGGCAGGTTGTATCATTAACAAGTATTTCATCCTTCAGTACCTCAATAAACCCGTATGATGGTGGTGAAGGAATTGCAATAAGCTCTACAGGTGATATTTATGTTGGTGGAGCTTTTTCAGATAGGCTTTGGGCAGGAATTGATACCGTTCATAATTCTGGTGGCAATGTTGATTTGTTTTTGGTTAAATATGGTTCTTCATGCAGTACCACAGGCATAGATGAAATAGCAAAAGAAGATAATTATTTAAAGGTTTTTCCAAATCCTAATAATGGCAAATTTCACATTGTTTTATCATCTGACTTCCATTAATGCAACTTTGCAGATAGTTGATTTGACTGGTCGAAATGTATATAGCCAAAATTTAATTGGTTTTGAAGGAACAGTAAGTATTAATGTATCAAATATAAGTTCAGGAATTTATTTTTGGAAAGTGAATACAGAAAATAGCATTATTCTCAAAGGGAAAATATCAGTAATGAAATAAATCAAAATCACAGAACAAGACGATGAAAAAAGCCCGAATCATTTTCTGATTCGGGCTTTTCGTTTTTTGATTTACATCATTTCAAACTAAACTTTTTGGGAACGTGAAATTCCAAAGAAATACCATTACTCAATGAACCAACTCGTAAAGAATAACAGGTGCGTTTGGACATCTTGCGAATTCCTTTTTTCGGAATGAAGCGGATAGGATAGGTGGTTGCTGCAAACCCTTTCACCCACCAAGGTACGTTCTTCCTGCTCTTGTTGCAATGCACGACAAATACTTTCTTGGGCATTTCTCTTGGAATATAGAAGGGAATACCGTCCTTGGGCTTGTAGAACGAATAGGGCTGCGGATCAAAGGACGTATCCTTTGACAAGGTCAGTTTCTTGTCCGTTTCATTAAAGAAGTGGTTTCGTGTTACAACTTCCTCCCAAGACATCGTTTCTTCATAGAACTCTGTCCAATTTTCTTCATTATCCAATAACGGATTTTTGAATTTAATCGGATCGTCCTGATTACCATTGTAACCTCTTTCAATTCTGGCATAGAACCCAAAATGTAATGCAATGAGCAATAGCTTTACAGCCCTCAATGGATTCGTGGTGGCTTCTTCGTGTGTACCTTTCGTTCTCATGCCATTACCTCCTCTCTTTCTACCGTGATTCCGGTCTTTGCTTCTGCTTTAATGCCTAAAATGAAATCAACGGCTTTCTGCGCATTAGAGCTTGCATAGAAGATAAACTTCTTGTCATTCTGAAGTTTATTTAACCACGATTGAATATAGGCAACATTGTTGTCCATGCCCTCGTTGTCAATCCCTGCAAGGGAATTGAGATAACAGGCACCGATTTCAGCGGTCAATTCCTCGATGGAATAGACCTTTGAACCAAACGGATTCATCTCCATGAGTTCCTTTCGATTCAATCTGCTCGTGTGTCCTGTGCTGTGGATCAGTTCGTGAAAGAGGGTTTCTTAATACTTCTTGATGCTCACGAATGATGCCATAGATTTTGATTCATTTAACATAAATAAAAAAAGATGGCATGATAATGAGCATTATCCACCAAAGAGGTGGACAGTTTTGCCATAGAGCTGTGGGATTTTGTGACCGAGTCGGTGGGTTTGTCCATAGAGATGGAGGATTTTCGCGTAGCTCTATGGGATTTGTCCATCGAGGGGGAGGATATTGCCGTAGCTCTATGGGATTTTGTCATTGGCTCGGTGGGTTTTGACGATAGGGTGAAGGATTTTGTGGATGGGGTGGTGGATATTGTCATAGAGGTGCAGGATATTGCCGAAGAGTTTTAGGAGATTATGGATGAGGTGGAGGTATTAATAAATAAGGTTAAGGATTAGGCAAACGGAGAGAAGGATATGGGCTTGCGAGGTGAGGATATGGCGATGCGAGTAAAGGATATGGGCTTGCGAGATGAGGATATACCGATGCGAGTAAAGGATATACGCTTGCGAGTATCGGATATGCGCTTGCGAGTATCGGATATGCCGATGCGAGTAAAGGATATGCGCTTGCGAGTAACGGATTTACGCTTGCGAGTATCGGATATGCGCTTGCGAGTAACGGATATGCGCTCGGTTGCACAAATTTTTCTTTGTTTTTTTGGATTTTAATGTGGTGTATTTGTGATAGTTATAAGGGTTACTTGATGCTGTTTTAGCGTGTTTTAGGATTATTTGGTTTTAGGGGGAAGTGTGGGGATGGGAACGCTGATGACGCAGAAAACAGGGAAAAGGTACGATTTGTCGTTCCAAAAATTAAAGAAAAACTTTACTGGAAATTATCTTAACTTTGTAAATATTTAAACAAATGTACAAGCCTCTAATACCTTATAATTTTTTTTGTTATCGAATAGTTCTTGCTTTTGCAGCAAAAAAACATTATATTTGCAGTATAGGGGACAGATGTTCTAAAACTAAAAATATAAAAGTAAAATAAATTAAAAAGAAGATGCAGACAAAAACAGATGCAATGATTGAAGCCTTGAACAATTTAAAAAGCAAGGAGGAAGTAAAGAAGTTGATTAATTCTAAACATGATGAGTTGAAGAACGAATTAAGGGAAAGGAACCATGAATTTTTACCAATTGAGCATGGGGAAGGTTTTATGCCTGGTAATTTTATAGATGAAGAAAGGTCTGACATATTCTTTTATGAGGAATTGAACTGTATGAAGGATGCTTTAAAAGGTACTAAGTTTAGTTACTTAGGGAATTATGAAAGGCTCAATGAAATTCAGAACAAGATTTTTGAGATCATAGGTGGGTTTGAGAATCAAGAATAAGTTGTTTAAGGATTATGAAAAAGGAAAGGGGAATGCTTTCTCCCCTTTTCTTTTTTCTTTTATGTAGTTTTGACCGCTTAGAAAGAAAAGCAAAATGGATAACTAAAAACAAAAAAAATGGAAGCATTAAATGGATATAAATATGAAGTACAAGGTATGCCTTTTAATCAAATTGATTTACCTGAACGAATCTATAAATATCGTGATTGGAAAAACCCTTGTCATAAAAGACTTTTGACAGATAGTGAGATTTACTTTGCGAAGCCACTAAATTTCAAAGATAATCATGAGTTAGATTTTGATATTTTATTAGACACTGCGTCACCACAAACGAAAGAAAACACACAAAAAGCGATAGATGAAAAGTTAAATATTTTTTGCGTGAGTAAGCATAGCAATAATTATACGCTGTGGAAAACATTTGCAAATGCTCAAACAGGCTTTTGCGTAGGTATAAATAGCCGGAAAATGTTTTCAGATGATGAAATGGTAGGAGGTGGAGGGCAAGTCTTATATTATAAACAAGACCATAAACCTACTTTCACTCCTCCTTATAATAATGATGATATAAGAATGTTTGGTGATTTTATCAGAGTTATTATGAGTTTGCCAGAACAATATAAAAAGGAAGATGAGTATAGAGTATTTAAAAATAGTATAGAAAATCCCCAAGCGATTATTTCAATAGAATCAATTGAAGAAGTAATTCTTGGTCGCCATATTTCTGAAGATGACGAAAAAGAAATAATTGAAATTTGTAAAAGCAGATTACAAATGAAAAGATTATGCAAAGCTCATTATGACTACGATTTAGAGTACTATAGTTTTACAGATATAATATAAAAATGGAAAATGAAAAGCCAGATTCATTAATACCAGTAACCCCTTCTGACCTTAGTATAAAGAGGATAAGTAGTCTTATGAAGATTACAGATGGCTTGCTTATTGAAAATAACGAATTATTTGAGTTCTGTTTGGAAAATTCCAGTCTCTTTTTCTATTATCTTTCTCTATACTATCCGTTAAGTATTAAACAAATCGATGAATTGGAATCGCTCGATTATATAAGTTTAAATAATTTAGTACAAAATTCAACAATAAAATGGAATGATGAATTAATTTCATATCATAAAGATTTTCCATATGCTTTAAGTAATAACATTGGTGTTCAATGGACAATTGAATTAATTGATAAATTTAAAGATAGATGGGATTGGGAGGCTTTAAGTGATAATAAAAGTTTGGAAATAATCAATGACCTAATTACAAAATATATTAATAAATGGGATTGGGAAGAATTGAGTCGTAGAGAAGGTATAAGCTGGACAATTGATTTAATAGAAAAATGTAAAGATTATTTGAATTGGGAAATATTTAGCCATAATGAGAAATTATCATGGTCTAAAGATTTTATTAATAAATTTGAAGATATTTGGATATGGAGTGGTTACGACGGATTATCAGGGTGGCCTATAGATGGCATTTCAAATAATTCCGGAATCCCATGGACTATTGATATTATTGAAACTTTTAAAGAAAGATGGAATTGGCATGTATTAAGTAAAAATACATCTTTGCCATGGTCAATATATTTGATAGAAAAATATAGTGATAAATGGAATTGGGACGAATTAAGTAATAATAAAAAATTGCCATGGTCAATAGAATTTATAGATAAATATAAGGATAAATTGAATTGGTACAAATTAAGCAGTAACATTGGAATACCCTGGTCAATAGTGTTAATAGACAAATATAACGAGAATTGGCATTGGTCTGAATTGAATGAAAATAGGATGTTACCTTGGTCTATAAATCTCATTGATAAATACATTGATAAATGGGATTGGAAAAAATTGAGTTACTGTTGGTGGAATAGTGCTTTACCTTGGTCCATTGAATTTATTGAAAAATATAAAAACAGATGGGATTGGAAAGGATTGAGTGGTTGCAATGCACCATGGACAATTGAAATAATAGAAAAATATAATGATTGTTGGGATTGGGAACAGTTGAGTGAAAGTAAAAGCTTACAATGGAATGTTGAATTTATTGCAAAATATGAGGATAAATTTTTATGGAATGATTACCATGGCTTAACTGGAAATGAATATTTACCTTGGTCCATCAATTTTATTAATAAGTATAAACATAAAGATATTCTTGGTTGGATAGTTCATAATAAAGCTATATGGGAAAAGATTTTTAAGGGAAAAATCAATGATGAATTCATTAAGAAAGTTGTTGAAAAAGCAAAATTAAAAGCATAAAGTAAAATGACCATTCAAGAAATTATTAAGCGTTTACAGGTTGTTAAAAATCTTCTTTTGTTGGAGGATTATGAATCTTTGGCTTTGCAGATAGACAGGCTGCAAGGATTGGGAGGAGAGGATAAGGATTTGAATGAATTGCTTGCTTATTTGAAGGCAAAGAAATATGGGGATGCGATTGTTTGTATTGATGCTTTTGTGAAAAGAAATTCGGGTGTTGAGGTTTATAAAGACCCTGAAATAGAGGCTTTAAAGATTGAATTGAAGGCTTTGGAAATGGAGGTTGCTGATAATTTTGTTTTGCAACAAGAATTGGAAAATACGATTTCACAATTTGAGATCAGGTATCATCAGGAACTTGGAGGAATCATTGAAAATATTCTGAAATTAAAGAAAGAAAAGTTGAAGGATTCGCCCAAGAAAGAGGAGTATAAAAAGGCAGAGGAGGCTTACGAAGAATTTCATCAGCAACATGAGGAATTAAAAGGAAAGAAGGTTACGGAATTGAGTGATGAGGATAAAGCGGAATTGAAGAGGCTGTATCGAAAGGCGGCAACCTTGTGTCATCCTGATAAAGTAAGTGAAGAGCAAAAGGAAAGTGCGAATAAATTGTTTCAGGAATTGAATGAGGCGAATGCAAGTAATAACATAGAAAAGGTTCGGGAGCTATTGTCGGCATTGGAGAATAATAAAGCGTTTTCGACTTTTGCAGATACGGTGAATGAGAAGGAAAAATTGAAAGCGGAGGTGAACAGATTGAGACAGACTATCGAACAGATAAAAGGAAAGATTACAGAGATACTTTCGGATGAGGTTTATCAAAAGATTGCTGCTATTGAGGATTTTGATGGGTACTTCGGGGATTTGAAGGGGCAGTTGGAGAAGGAGTTGGAGAAATTGAAGGCTGCTTAAATATTCCAAATGATAAACATAAAATGTAGTTGCGGGGAGGTTTATCATGCTGATGAAAGGTTTGTTGGGCAGACTATCAAATGCAGGTTTTGTAATTCATTATTAAAAGTAGAATTACCAAAAGAGGAACCAAAGAGAAGTTCTGAATCCTTTGCTGCTGCTGATGTTGAGCCACAAACAAGAAATATTCCAATTGAAAAGAGGAATGTTTATTCAAAGTATGTTCCTTTGTTATTTATTGCTGGAATAGCAGGGATTATTTATCTATTGAGTCTTTATAATAATCATCAGAATACACTTGCAACTCCTTCTGAATCTAATAATAGTAGTGAACCGACAAATCAAAATCCTCCTGTATCAAATAATACACCGGAACCTTATGTAGAAGCAGTAAAAGTTGTAAGTCCATACAAAGGAAATCAACTACAGAATGGTACTTCACCATTAAATAATTGTTTCAATTATGTTGAATATGGAGGGAATGTAACTCTTACTATAAAAAATGGAAGTTCCTCTGATGCAATAATTTGTTTGTATAATGTTGGGAAGGGTAGAACTGTGATTAATGAATATGTTCGGAAAAATACTAACCATACCATTAATCATATTAGACAAGGAAATTATAAGATTCGAGTTTTGTATGGGAATGACTGGAACCCCACTATTACCAATAGTTGCGGAACAAATGGGAACTTTGAAAGTGATGTTAGTTTTTCAGAGTTTGATAGCCCTGAATATTTTACAGATAATGAAACTGGTTATTCAACAGTAACTATTACTTTATATACTGTTGCTAATGGGAATGTTTCTACTTCAAAGATTGAATCGAATACATTTTTTGGAAAGTAGGAAACCTGTAAGCAGCAGGGGGCAGCTTACAGGGTTCTTGCGGGTGGCAACGGTTTTGGTGATTTTTGTTCATCCTTTTATGATACCATTCCGCTTTGGCGGTGGTGCAATAAACGGATAAAGATTATTATGCAAGGTATGAAGGAGAAAGGATTAAAAAAGAAAAGAGCAACGCTTCCATTGCTCTTCCATCTTGTGTACCCCGGGCCGGAATCGAACCGGCACGACCTCAACGGTCACAGGATTTTAAGTCCTGCGTGTCTACCAGTTCCACCACCAGGGCAATGATAAAAAAACCTCTTGAGGAAGAGGCTTTTTTGAACTGTGGAGCGAGAAACGAGATTCGAACTCGCGACCCCGACCTTGGCAAGGTCGTGCTCTACCAACTGAGCTATTCTCGCTTATGAGGGCGCAAATGTAAACAATTTTTGGTAATACAAACAAAATATAAAATTTAATTATTGCGGTTTGGTTATATTAAGCAAGAAATAGGAACGCAGATAACACAGATTGCTTATGAAAAGGTATGATTTT
>JABDAW010000032.1 GCA_013288905.1 Bacteroidota bacterium
TTATAATCCGTTATCATATCATCTAATACCTTTTTATCGCAATGATTTACTTTAATTATGTTTTTTAAACATTCTGTCAATTCATAATCCAAAATTTTACCTTTAAATACTTTCTTCCTATAGTTATAACCATTAATTGCACTCATTTCATCTTTATTTAAATCTGTCAAAGAATCAGGAAGAGTTTTTGGAAATTTTGAATCATTCATTTCAGAAGCATATCGCCCTAATGCAATGGTGTAACTGCTATTATCAATTGCCTTTTCATCGTTCAAATCTATTTGTTTTAAGAAATCATAATAGCTATCTGGAAGGTCTTTGTATGTAATTTTTTTTGTTGATGGGTCGTAATCAACCTTAAACATCCATTTCGGATTTACATAACGGTACTTAATGTTTGATTCCTCATAATTTTTCAACTCTTTACTCAAGCCTGGTGTTGAATGTTTTTTATAAAATTCCTTTTCGGTATTCATAATACTATCAACATAAAATTTGAATTTATCACCGTCCTTAAATTTCCTATAGGCATTTGCTTTTTTATCAAATTCCTATAACAATTCGGCTGCCATATAATTATTATCCTCTCCGCCCTTGCCTGAATAATTTATGGTAGAATCAAAATTTTTATAATTAACCAACAGGTGAATACTATCCCCTGGAATCAAGAACAAATCACTATGTTCATCGCCAATAAGAAGGTCGGCATGCATCGCTTTATTCCAAAGAAATCGCATTGAAAAATTTCCTTTGGAATCAATAGAAACCTTCTCCGCAGTTTCCTGAACCCATTCAATAGGATTGTTATAATAAAACACCGAAACCTCTTTGTTTTCGCCAAGGTTCTTCACTTCACCGGAAATAAAAACTATTTGCGATATACAGGTAAATGCAAATGATAACTGAATAAATACAAGTGCTAATGTTTTCATAGTAATTAGATTTTATTTTTTATAGTCTGCAAATCTAATATAAATATTAATAAACAAAACTTCTCTTCACGTCCTGCTAATTTCCCCCATCCTTCCCCCAGCAAAAACACCACCCATTTCGCCCTCCAAATCCCACTTCCAATCCTCTAAAATAAATCTTTCGAAGAAACTCAAAAAGTTTGGAAGTATTTAGCAAACGTCTGGAAGTATTTACTAACCAATTGGAAGATCGGAGAAACCAATTGGAAGTTTGGAGTAACCAATTGGAAGTTTCGAGCAACCAATTGGAAGTTGGTAGCAAACAAATGGAAGTTGGTTCAAACGATTGGAAGTTGGCTCAAACGATTGGAAGTTTGGAACAACCAATTGGAAGTTCGGAACAACCAAATGGAAGTTCGGAGAAAACAATTTGAAGGTTGCAACACACCTCTGGAAGTCAGCAACCATCCTCCAGACGTTTTTGAGTTATTTTTAATTTTTCGGCTCGAAAAAACAAAAATATAGAACGTGGCTGTTGGTAAGGCTTTATTGTTTTTGTTGGTATACATTTGAAAATTTCAAATTATTAAATAAAGCAGCCATAAATTCACCCTGGGAATCGGATTTTTCACTTAAAACAGCACTTGTTTTTACCTGCTTTTTTGCCATTAAATTCATGCCCTAAAATTCTATTAATAATGGGCTTTATTTCTATTCAGTTTAAAATAAAAAAGTTTTACGGAGAATTTTATAGGTCAACTCTTATAGGGATGAAGACAACAGATTTCTTGAAGAGATGTATGACGAACTAAGAAAAAATCTTAATGAGCTTTGCAATCCCTGAATTCGTAATGAAAGTATAATTCCTTCCTGAATCGACTTTTCTAATTCTTAACCCGTTTATGTTTCCAACGACGGTGAGACCATAGCCATATCTCTGGTTTCTTAATGATTTCCTGTTCTAATCTTTTGATGAATGTTTCAGAGATTTCATTCTCAATAGTATCTTTCGGATGCTCGAATAATAGTTCTGCTGATATTTCATAATACCCTCTTTTGACTCTGTCTATATTGATGAAGACTATTGGTGAGTCGAGTTTCTTTCCGATCTTCTCTGCCCCTGTGAATACAGGGGTTTCCTGGTTTAGGAACATTGTCCAATAAGCTGTTTCAGGGGGAGGGGTTTGATCTGCAATGAAGGCTGTTGCTGTTATGGAATTCTTATTCGCAAGCATATCACGCAGGGTGGAATGCACCTTTATCAAACGGGTTCCAAACATGGTGCGAGTTTTTACCATGAGGTCTTCAAAGTATTTATTCGATAAGGGTTTATAGATAACATAGAGCTGATATTTGGTTTGTAAAGTAAAGGAAGAGCCCGCCATTTCCCAGTTTCCATAATGTCCCATCAGGAGGATAAGGCTTTTCTTCTCTTCAAATAACTTATCAAACAAGGCAGTATCCTTAAATTTAATATGCTTTAGGGTTTGTTTTCTTGACATGGTTAATTTTTTAAAACTTTCCAGGGTCAGGTCGCAGAGATAGGCGTAATATATCTTGCTAAGTCTATTAATTTCCTTGGTGCTCTTTTCAGGAAATGACTTACGGAGATTTTGTTCTACGACATTTCTTCGATATTTGATGATATAATACAGAAAGAAATACATGACATCAGATATTCTATACATCAACCAAAACGGAAGAAAGGAAAGGAGATATATGAACGGGAGAATTAAATAAAATAGGAAACCTTGCATGGCGCAAAGATACTTTTTTTAGTTATTAGTTATGAAGTATGAGTTATGAGTATGCACAAACAGTGAACAGTGAATAATACCACACTATTCACTGTTCACCATTAACTATTCACTATTCACTGATTTTTCTATTTTTGCATCATGAATAAAAGGAAAAGGTTTTGGTTAGTTTTAATATCTCTGTCACTCGGTACGGGGCTTTCAGCATTGATGTTAATTTCACATTATAAGACTGCGAATTCACAATTGATGGGGAATATCTTTATCAATTTACTATTCTCAATTGCTATTGTAGTAGGTATTTCCATCTTCTTTTCCAGAATGAAAAAATAATAATAATGGTGAATAAAAAGAATATATTATTAGGCGCACTTTGGTTGATTATTCAACAATTTGCTTTTGCTCAATCATCTGGAAAAGAAGAAAAGATTCAAGTTTTTCAAAGCGCTCAAATGGATTCATTGGAGCAACAATATATTGAATACAATGCCCATAAAACAACCCAAACAGGCTATAGAGTTCAGATTTATTTTGGCAATCAAAGAGTAAAAGCAAATGATGCTAAAACAAATTTCTTAATGAAATATCCGGATGAAGATGTCTATTTGCTTTATCAGCATCCAAATTATAAAGTGAGAGTTGGAGATTTTAAAACTCGCTTAGAGGCTTATCGGTTTTATAGAAAGATTCATCCTGATTTCGGATCAACTTTCATTGTAAGAGACGATATTAAGAAACGACAAAACTAGTTTCTTAAATCCTTCCCCCAGGATAGTTTTTCTCGAATTGTTTTAAGGAAGTTTTCGTTACTCATTCTTATCAGATTCACACAAAAAATTTCCTTCCTGACGGCTAATTGAACAGAGGACGGAATAGTCACTGACCGAGAGTCTAATGATGCCATAAAGTACTGACTCCTTCCCTCCAATTCCAAAGTAATTACACTCTTATCTGATACAACAATCGGACGAACATTCAAATTATGCGGAGCAATAGGGGTGATAACAAAGTTCTCAGATTGAGGCATCATTATAGGTCCTCCGCAACTCAAGGAATACCCAGTAGAACCTGTAGGTGTAGCTATTATCAATCCATCAGCCCAATAGGTATTCAGATATTCACCATTCAGATAAGTATGAATATTCATCATAGAAGATGTTTCCATCTTGTGAATGGTCAATTCATTCAAACCATAATTTACTTTCCCAAATAAATCAATTGAAGTTTCGAGGCGAAGAAGTGTACGCTTATCCAAAGAAAAATGTCCTTTGTCAAGACTTTCAATTGCAAGAAGAACATTGTCTTTTGAAACTCCAGCAAGGAAGCCCAATCTACCTGTATTAATTCCAACAATAGGAATACCACTATCCCTTACAAATTCTAATGTATCAAGCAATGTCCCATCACCACCGATGCTGAAAAGAAAGTCCACTTTATCTTTTAAATCCTCATGATCATGAAAAGTTCGATAAATGGAATTATTGGTTAAATAAGGAATCAGAAAATCATTTAAAGGTTTATGAATATATATTTCCGCACCAATATTTTCAAGAAGTAACAACACTTTATCAAAAAAAGGATCCGGCTCCGAACTTATAATGCGACTATATATTGCTATCTTCATTTGTAATCAATTTGGTTGCAAAGATAGAAAGAATTACTGTAAGACATTTCAATAGTCAACTAAGTTATTTGATATGTATTAATCAATAATGATAGCAAGAGTATTTCCTTAAATCAAATCAAACAAAGATTCTAAACCTACAGGACGTTCAGTAGTATAACCTTCTGCGTATTGTACATTTATTATTCTACCGAATTCTATGGAACGTGCCAATAAAAAATCCATAAAATCTTTTGTTGAAATAGGAGTTTCAGGTTCATCGGAATCAGGATTATAGAACTGAGATTTAAAGGATTTTATCACTTCAATTTTCTTTTCCATAAATTGGCTAACATCAATTACAAAATCAGGTTTTATATACCTATCTTGAATGTAATGATAAACGGCTTTGGGCTTCCATGAATTTTGAGATTCATTATCATCACCTATAGTTTTAACTTTTATCAGCCCTGAAAGGAAACAACTCTCAGAAATAAGTTGAGATGCTCTTCCATGATCAGGATGACGGTCAGAGATTGCATTGGCAAGAACTATCTCAGGCTGGTACTTTCTTATTTTCTTAATAATCTCAATCTTATTAATAGAATTTATTTCAAATAAACCATCTTCCATAGAGAGCGTCTCTCTGGCATGAATACCCATTAATTTTGTTGAAGCAATACTTTCAGTCGCCCTGATTTCAGGAGTTCCGCGAGTACCTAATTCCCCTCTGGTCAGGTCAATAATTCCAACCTTATTATTAAGATGTAAATGTTTTAAAAGTGTACCGGCGCATCCCAACTCAACATCATCTGGATGAGCACCAAAGGCAAGAATATCTAACTTCATCCAATCTTATTTATTCCCTTTAACCCACTTCACAATATCTGCATCTAATGGAGTAGAATTGGAAGGATGCCATGCAACCCATTTGCCGTTCTCATCAATAAGAAACTTATTAAAATTCCATTTTACAGTGGCATCTGAAACACCATTCAACGACTTATTACAAAGCCATTTATATAATGGTGCAATATCATCTCCTTTAACTGAAATCTTGGAAAACATTGGGAATGTTACGCTATAAGTTTTGGTACAGAAAGTTTTAATTTCAGCATCAGTTCCTGGCTCTTGATGACCGAAATTATTTGCGGGGAAGCCAAGAATAATAAATTTATCTCCACCATAAGTCTTGTAAAGTTCCTCCAACTGTTGATATTGAGGAGTATAACCACATTCAGAAGCGGTATTTACAATCATCACTCGTTTACCCTTTAGTTGGGTAAAGTCGAAGTCTTTCCCATCAATTGTTTTCATCTTGAAGTTATAGAAACTACTCACATTATCCTGTTTGTTACTCAGAAGAAACAGGCTGAACAAAGATATTATTAAAACTACACTTTTCATATTAATTGTTATTTTATAAGATTGCAAATATAAATATCTATTTAGAAATAATCAGCCTGTTATGCCTAAAATGGTGGCTCTTCATCCATATCATTCATCTTCGACTTCCTCGTAATCCTGGAAGGAGCAATAGCATTTTCGTTTGGAATTATAGTATCATAAGCCTCCTCGATGAATTCATGAGAAGTCAGATTTTCAAATTTGGCGAGCCTGTCAATAAATCTCAATTGAATGTCCTTCAATGCTCCATTCCTGTGCTTTGCGATGTTTATCTCAGCCATTCCGAGGGTAGAATTTCCATCTTCGTCTTGAGTAATATTATAATATTCCGGTCTGTAAATAAATAAAACCATGTCGGCATCCTGCTCGATGGCACCAGAATCACGTAAGTCAGAAAGTTGGGGCTTCTTAATTCCACCACGTGATTCAACATTACGACTTAACTGCGAAAGTGCAATAATCGGCACATCTAATTCCTTGGCTATACTCTTCAGAGCCCTTGAAATAGTTGATATCTCCTGCTCGCGATTACCGCCACGAACTCCCTCACCAGTAGTCATTAATTGCAGGTAGTCAATGATGATCAATTCAATATTCTTGGTCGTCTTCAATCTTCGACATTTAGCTCGTAATTCAAAGATTGATAGCGCAGGCGTATCGTCTATGTAAATCGGGGCATCTTCTAATTTAATAATCTTATTATTAAGATGATCCCATTCTGCATTTGTCAGTTGCCCTTTCCGCAATTTATCGGAAGGAATTTCGGTCTCTCCGGCAATCAAACGATTGACCAATTGAATGGACGACATTTCCAAAGAAAAGAATGCCACAGCATGCTTGAATTCAACAGCAGAATTCCTTGCCAAGGAGAGACAAAAGGAAGTCTTTCCCATACCTGGTCTTGCAGCCACGATAATCAAATCAGACTTTTGCCAGCCAGAAGTAACTCGGTCTAAATCGGTGAATCCTGTCCTTACACCAGTAACACCTTCCTCTTGTTTGGCAGCCTTTTCCATGTTCTGGATAGACTCGCGGATGAGGTCGGTCATGTCAGAATATTTCCTTTTAATATTCCCTTCTGCAACTCCAAATAAATTCCGTTCTGCACCATCCAAAAGATTAAAAACATCAATGCTGTCATCAAAGGCATCTCGAATGGTCTCTGATGAAATCCTGATCAACTCCCGCTGAATGTATTTCTGTAAAATAATCCGTGAATGAAACTCAATATTAGCCGCCGAGCCCACACGATTTGTGAGGCTCACAATGTATGAATCGCCACCCACTTCTTCCAGTTCGCCCTTCTTATGCAAGTCATTCCGAACAGTGAGAATATCCACCGGCTGCAAGGCGTGAAATAGCTGGTGAATACTGGTATAAATCTTCTGATGAGCTTCCTTATAAAAACACTCCGGTTTCAATATATCCACAACCTCTGAAATGGCATTTTTCTCTAACATCAAAGCCCCCAACACAGCCTCCTCAAGGTCAAGAGCCTGAGGAGGAAGCTTACCAAGGTTACTTGCTACATTAGCAGTAACGGCAGTCTTTTCGGCAGGTGTAGCCTTCGTATTTTTCTTAAAATTTCCTGTTTTTTCCATGCCGCAAAAATAGGGAATTCTTCGGCAGTTATTGTGTCAAAATTTATTATGGGTTTATTAACAAGTTTGAAGAGTTTTTCAACATGTTATAAACAAAAAGTTTATTCATGTGTTTATAACTTTTTTTGGTACAAAACCCACCTATTTCTAAACCCAGCCTTTGGCGAAGAACCTTAATAATCTCTATTAGACCTCTTTCATAATTGTTCTGTTAAAAGTTTAATGAAAGTCCCGGAGGGACAGTCTTTTGGTAATAAATTGCTCATGAAAAGGAATTAAGTCCCAGAGGGACGACATTTTGGTAATAAATCCTGACTAATATGAAAGGTCGTCCCTCTGGGACTTTAATAGGCATTGTTATGTTATTATTACTACCAAAAGTTCGTCCCTCTGGGACTGAATTATGAAAGAAGTCTATTTGAAGGCACCTGTTTTTTAAGAATAATTGATTGAGGAATAAAGAATTTCACGAAATTCCCCAGAAAAGCATATGCCGGAACCATTCCTGCATATGCCGGAAACAATTCGGCATATGCTGGAACCATTCCGGCATATCAGGAAATCATTTCCGCATATGCCGAAACCATTCCGGCATGTCAGGAAATCATTTCCACATATGCCGAAGCCATTCCGGCATGTCAGGAAATCATTCCGGCATATCAGGAAATGGATTCCTGATATGCCGGAATGCCTTCAGGAATTGCTTTTATTTTAAATGAAACTATGATTTACAGTATAAAAGCTGCTTTTTGTGTTAAATTAGATTCACCAAATAAAAATCCCTTTGGCAAATCCTTCCAAAATCCTATTTCCCAGGAATTCTTACTTTTGAGCGATGAATTCCATTTGTGAAAATAAGAAAAAAAAACAAGAATGGGATTTAGAAACGGGATGTTTGAGGAAGATTTAGTAGTTTTGGGAGGTGATGAAGAAAAAATAATAGGATTGGGAAATTAATTAGTCCCTATAAATAGGAGTATAAAACTAATATGATAAATCCAGATTTAAAGAAATTTTTCAACAAAACATTTTCTCCTTTCAGAAACATTTTGTAATTTTGTATTCCGAAATAAAAATACTGGAAATGAAAACATATAAACTAATCATAGTTTTTACCCTTGCCACATTCTTTTTATCTGAATTTAGTAATGGGCAACAGAATCATTCATCAAAAAATTCTCAACATATTGCTGTCAATTCTGATAAAACAAATTTCTCCCTGAAACCTTTCACCCCTTCATTTGTTCAGAATAAAGGACAATTTGACAAGTATGATATAAACATCAATCAGGCTGATCTTACAAGACCTGCTTATGGCAGCCAGATGGGAAATGCGATTGTTTTATTCAATAAGAATTCTATTCAGTTTGTGGAAAATGTCAATAAGAAAAAGGTAGAGGATATTGACGAAAAAGAACAATTTCCTGAACATGAGTTTGAAACATTTCGTCAAACAATGACTTTCGTAAATGCAAATCCGAGTGCTGAATTCATAACTGATAAAAGTGAACAGGGATATTACACTTATCCTGATCCTGCTATTAAGAATGGAACTATAACTGCCAATGCATGGAAAAGCCTTACTTTAAAAAATATTTATTCTGGAATTGATGTTGTTTATTCTTTTAAAGATGAAGGTGGAATAGAATATTCTTTTATCATTCAACCTGGTGCTGATGCCTCTGTTATCAAGGTCAATTGGAGTGGTGTGGATAATTTATTTGTGGATCAATCAGGGAATCTTCAGATGGAATCTCAAAACGGAAACTTTACAGATAAGGCACCAATTAGTTATTACCAAAACGAGGAAATTTCAAAGATTGATTCCAGATTTTCAGTGAAAGATAAAATAGTTTCTTTTTCCTTATCAGATTATGACCACTCAAAAACTTTAGTTATTGATCCCTGGGTAGTCAATCCAAATTTCACCACCTATAATAGTGCCTATGATATTGAACATGATCCATCCGGAAATATATATGTCTATGGTGGTGCAAGCCCTTATCAGTTGAAAAAATTTACTTCTAATGGTGTTCCCATTTGGGCTTACAACACCAGTGCTAGTGGTTATTATGGTGATTTTACTCTTGATGCTGCTGGCAATGCTTATGTAATTTATGGTCCATGGAATGATGCATGTTTGAAAATTAATCCATTAGGCACATTGGTTTGGAGTGTTATAAATTCATCAAATAATTCAGATGAAATTTACCGTATCTATCCTAATCCAGCAAATGGACAGTTGGAAATTATGGGGATGAAATTTGATTCAACAGGTTTTATTAGACCGATGGTAGTAAATATTGATCCAAATACAGGGGGGTATTCTCCATATTATTTGTATCCAACTGCTCTTAAAGGTGAAGATCGTTGTATGTCTGTTGATGCGAATGGAGATGCATTCGGTTTGGTTTTTTCAGCAGTTTCAGCAACTAGTATTCCTGCGACTAATATTCTTTGGAAGGTTAATTCAGCAAATACAACATTGACTTCGGTGCAAGATGGATATTCGCTTACTGAATCAGAGCCTAGTAATACCGATTCCGATTTCTCCGGTTACAATGGAACAGCAGTAAGTTCTTGCGCGGTATTTACTTATGATGGTATTACCGTCAAAAAGTGGGATAAAACAACCCTTGCACTTCAAGGCAGTGTTGTAATTCCGGGAGGTATCGCATATACTACTGCTGGTCTGTGTACTGATTCATGCGGTAATGTTTACGTGGGCGGTCCAAGCAGTATTATTGAATATGATAACAATCTTACTCTTGTCACATCTGTAGCAACCACAGGTCGAGTATATGGCGTTAATAATGGAAATGTTCCAGGTGAAATTCTTGCATGTGGTCAAGGTTTCTTCGGTTCTTATACTTTTCCGGTTTGCACAACATCTACAACTGATTCCTCTGAGAATATCAATGTGGTTTCCTGTCAAAGTTCCTCAGTAAATCTTGTAGGAGCCACCAATGGAACCGGCTATATTTGGTCAACCGGTGCCACTACTGATTCTATCACTGTTACCGTACCCGGAATGTATTGGGTGCATATTACCGGTGCTACACTTTGCGCCCAAACGGTCAATATTGCTGATACTTTCAATGTTTCATTCTACACCCCGCCCTTTCAGTTTTTATTTTCCAATAATAATAGTGGTCTATAGATACCGACATTCATTTTCTATTAAATTAAGTCATATTAAAATATATAGGCAGAGGGAATCTGGAAGAATCCAGTTTTAACATTTCCCCAAAATCTTAACATTTGCATTTTTCAACCTCCTTATTTTCAAATATTGAAATTTTTAATTATACAAATTAATTTATGTGGAATAATGATGTATTTTATTTTAAGAACCAATCTATTATATAATTAATGTATCAATAAATCGCCTAAACAATATTCATTATTTCCCGTCCCATCGTCCAGTTCCTGCAGGAACTGGACGATGGGACGTGTCCGAATGCATGTTTCCTGCAGGAATATTCCATCGGGACGTGTCCGAATGCATGTTTCCTGCGGGAATATTCCATCGGGACGTGTCCCACTGAATTGTTCTTTTAGGAAAGTAATAAGTGGACATGTCCCAATGTCATGTTTCTTGAAATTTTAGCCATTCCCAAAAAAATTCCTCGTCAAATCTGTGAAGATTATGACGAGGAAAATTGGAACCTAACACCTGAAGGGTATAAAGGAGAAAAACCCAAAAGGAACGTGGATAGATGAGCAATCGTATCTATGATTTTTTCTTTCATCCTTTTATGCTACTGACCTTTGAACATTGATTTTTGGCTTTTTCTTTTGCACCTTTTTCGGTTTGACAGTGTCTGGCATTGGGTTGTTTGGCGGTAGCATTCCGAGCTTCCAGTAATTTAGGTTCGAATCAAACCCTTTGCGGCAATGGTCCTGTCACTTTGGATGCTGGAAATACTGGTGATACTTACCTCTGGAATACCGGTGCCACTACCAAAACAATTTCTGTGAATACTTCAGGCACCTATCTTGTAACTATAAGCAATCCCGCATGTGCTGGTACCGATTCCGTTACTATTACATTCATCCCTGCCCCAATTGTAAATCTCGGTCAGGATACCACATTATGTCAAAACCAAACCGTAACTCTTAATGCAGGAAACCCTGGATTAACTTATCTCTGGAGTACAGGAGCCACAACTCAAACAATCATTGCAGACAGCACCGCAAGTTATTCTGTAACCGTCAGCAATGGCAATTGCGTAGCCAAAGACACTATAATTGTTTCAGTGGTGAGTCCTCTTGTTATTAATTTAGGTCCAGATATGACTCTATGCTCAGGACAGTCCTTTACATTGAATGCCGGGAACCCCGGCGCAACATATAGATGGTCTGATGGAAGTGCTTTAGATACCTTGCATGTTACGAATACCGGAATATATTGGGTTCAGGTCAATATAGGCACATGTGTCGGAAGCGATACTATTCGAGTTACTTTTGATACCGCTGTTAGTGTAAATCTTGGTCCTGATATAAATTTATGCCCTGGGCAATCCTGTATTTTGAATGCCGGAAATCCGGGTCTCCCCTATCATTGGTCAACCGGTGCCACTTCTCAAACCATCACAGCTTCTATTTCAGGAAATTATTGGGTAGGTGTCGGCAGCGGAATATGTATTAAATATGATACCGTAGCGGTAAATGTCTATAAAGTTCCTCCCATTCCATTAAGCAATGATACTTTTATCTGTCCGGGATACCAGTTAGAGCTGTTTGCAGGCAAAGATTATGTGACCTATACATGGGTGCCCGGAGGCTATGGCTCCCCTTCTATCGTTATCTATCAACCCGGGACCTACATTGTTTATGTTACCGATACCAATGGATGTCAGTCAACCGGCTCCATTCTCGTTCGTAATTTCTGCCCTTCCGAAATATACGTTCCCAATTCCTTCACCCCTAATGGTAATGGAATAAATGATAAATTCTTTGCTTATTGTGACAGTTGTTTAGATTTTCACATCTATATTTTCGACCGCTGGGGCGAATTGATTTATGAATCTACAGATATTTCGCAAGGCTGGGATGGGACTTACATGGGGAATAATGTCCCCCAAGGTGTCTATGTTTATCGAATAGATTATCAACTTTATGATTATCTCCAGTTAATAAAACATAACATTTATGGAACCGTGAACTTGGTTCGTTGATGCTCTTAATCTAAAAGCTCAATTAAGGTTTTACACCTGAAAATAAGGTTTTATAACGGAAAAAAAAACGCACGGAGACATTAGTTTAAAGCAAGTATCAACTGGTTTAATGAGAGTATCAACTGGTTTAATGAGAGTATCAACTGGCTTAATGAGAGTATCAACTGGCTTAATGAGAGTATCAATTAGTTTAATGAGAGTATCAACTGGTTTAATGAGAGTATCAATTAGTTTAATGAGAGTATCAACTGGTTTAATGAGAGTATCAATTGGCTTGAAGAGAATTTTAATTGGCTGATAGAAAACTATTTTTGGGTCTATTAAATTAACTGTGTCAAGAAAGTCATGATTTCAGTTTTTGAGTAAAATCCAGGTCTTCTTATTGAGAATTTTTAGGCTTTATTAAATCGACATTCTGATGTAATTCAATAATAGAATAAGGAAACAATTAAAGAATTACGAATTCCAAGGATTAACTGGAGATTCTCCTTTATGTTTAATATAACTACCGTGTACCCACATCTTTTCCTTAAAACATAATTTTGATAATAAATTATTATTATGCCTCAAATTACAAAAGGAATAAAAACACTTCTACCTCGATTACGGGACCCTATGTCACTATAACCGGCTCCTTAATCTCGATAACCAGACCCATTACCTCGATAACCAGACCCACATACTCGATAACCAAACGCATTATCTCGATAACCAGACCCACATACTTGATAACCAAACCCGTTATCTCGATAACCGGTTTCATAATCTCGATTGAGGGCTTCGAAGTCTCGATTGAGGGCTTCGCAAAGACGATTAAGGAGCTTTTTATGTCTCTGGGAAGTTTTTCGACCCTCTCCAAAACCGTCTTTTCAACGGGAAAAGCCGAAATTTTAGAGAATTTGGGGTTTGGGCACTCCTTCTATTATCTACCGTGTAACCACATCTTTTTTCATTGACGTTGGCTTTAGCCAACGGATAAATTGGCAAACAACAATGGGCTTTAGCCCCAAATTAATAGGATTTTTGGCTAAAGCCAATTAATATTTCCTTATCTATCCGTTGGCTAAAGCCAAAGGCAATGAATAAACAATTCAAAAAATGATGTGGGTACACGGTAGTTAATATAAAGGTAACAAAAGTCATTTTTTAGTCTCTTTAAATTTTTGCATCTTTGCAGCCCCAAGATTTTTGGTATTTATATATAAATAATTCCCCTTGAAAATAGCCATTCCCAAAGAAACTAAGGAAAAAGAGAATAGAGTCGCGCTCACTCCCGATGTTGTAAAAAGTCTGATTGCCGCCGGTTTTGAATGTATCGTCGAGAAAGGTGCTGGATTGAATTCCTACTTTTCGGATGATATGTATATTAATAGCGGCGCGACCCTAATTCCCGATGCCAAAACGCTCTATGGGCAAGGGGATGTGGTCGTGAAAGTTAACGTTCCGAATGCAAGCGAAATAGCGATGATGAAGGCGGATGCTATCCTGCTTTCTTTTATGTGGGCTGCCACGAATCCTGAATTGGTTGCAGCATTGGCGGAGAAGGGGATTTCGAGCTTTTCGGTGGATGCTATTCCACGTATTTCGAGGGCGCAGAAGATGGATGCTTTGAGTTCTCAAAGCAATCTTGCCGGGTATAAAACGGTGATTATGGCTGCCGATACTATTGGGAAGATTTTCCCTTTGATGATGACTGCCGCCGGAACTATCAAGCCCGTGAAAGTGGTGATTATGGGTGCCGGTGTGGCAGGGTTGCAGGCAGTGGCGACTGCAAAAAGGCTTGGGGCTATTGTGGAGGTTTCTGATATTCGCCCTGAAACCAAGGAGCAGGTTGAGTCGCTTGGCGGGAAGTTTATTGAATTGAAAGGCGATGATTCTATCAAGACCGAAGGAGGATATGTGAAGGCTGTTAGCGAGGAATTCTTAAAGAAACAACAGGAGTTATTATTCAAACATATTACCGATGCTGATATTGTCATTACTACGGCTTTGATTCCGGGAAAGAAAGCACCTGTTTTAGTGACGGAGGATATGGTTAAGAACATGAAATTCGGCTCTGTGATTGTTGATATGGCTGTGGAACAAGGCGGAAATTGTCCTTTAAGCGAATTGAATAAGACGGTCGTGAAACATGGCGTTACGATTATCGGAGAAGCTAATCTTCCGAGTCTTTTGCCAATGAATGCAAGTGAATTATATGCCAAGAATATTCAGGCTTTCTTATTGCATCTTGCAACAAAGGATGGTTTTAAATGGGAGATGAATGAAGAGATTACGAAGGGTTCTTTGATTACTCATAAGGGGCAAATAGTTCATCCTTCACTTGCTAAACCAGTGATGGCTTAATTTTAATTAAAGAGAAATAAAATCAGTTTAATAATGGAAGAAGTTGTAAGTTATTTGGGCCAGCATATAGATAAATTGTTTATCCTGATTCTGTCAATATTTGTGGGAATAGAAGTTATCGGGAAGGTGCCATCTGTATTGCACACCCCCTTGATGTCCGGCGCGAATGCGATACATGGAGTGGTAATTATAGGAGCCATAATCGTGATGCTTGAAGCAGATTCCAGTAATGTTTTGACATTGATTCTTGGATTTATTGCCGTGATATTAGGAACACTGAATGTTGTAGGTGGATTTGTAGTGACCGATAGAATGCTTGAACTTTTTAAGAAAAAACCAAAGAAATAAATCATGGATAACCATATTTTAAATATAATATACCTCATTGCTTCTGTCCTATTTGTAATAGGATTGAAGATGCTTAGTCACCCTGAAACTGCGCGGAAAGGGAATCTTTGGGCTGCATTGGGGATGCTGTTGGCTATTGCAGGAACTATTGTTCTTCATCATCATACTTCTTTGGAACCAATTAAAATCATCCTTATTATAGGAGGAATTCTTATTGGAACTATCATCGGTGCGGTAGCTGCCCGCAAGGTCAAAATGACGAAGATGCCAGAGATGGTTTCCTTGTTTAATGGAATGGGCGGAGCTTGTGCAGGGTTGATTTCATTGATTGAATTCTCGCATCTTCAGGAGGCTGCCACACCACCTGGAATGAAGACTTTATTCATCATTGTTTCAGGATTAATCATTGGAAGTATTTCCTTTTCGGGTAGTATGATTGCTTTTGCAAAGTTGAATGGAACCTTAGCCCAAGCCATTCGACTACCAAATTACAATCTGATTAATAATATCTGGTTACTTCTAACTGTATTCGCTGCCGGATTCATTGTATTCAGTGGCGTCACGCATGTTACGTTTATCTACGTCGTGTTTTTAATGGCATTGGTTTATGGGATAATATTTGTTGTTCCTATTGGGGGTGCTGATATGCCTGTTGTAATATCTTTGCTTAACTCATTCACTGGTGTTGCTGCGGCTTTCGGAGGATTTCTTTATCACAATCAGGTGATGCTTACCGGTGGAATATTAGTTGGTTCGGCAGGAACTTTATTGACTATCGTGATGTGTAAAGCCATGAACCGTCCTCTGTTTAATGTCATCTTCGGAGCATTTGGTGAGAGCCATACCAAGACAGGGGCAGGGCAGACTATGGTCGGTACTATCAAGGATATTTCCATCAGCGATTTGGCGATATTAATGAATTATTCCAAGAAAGTAATCATTGTTCCCGGGTATGGATTAGCGGTGGCTCAAGCACAACATGTCATTCATGAACTGGAATTATTACTTGAGGAAAGAGGTGTGGAAGTCAAGTATGCCATTCACCCTGTTGCGGGACGGATGCCTGGTCACATGAATGTCTTGCTTGCCGAGTCTAATGTATCTTATGATAAATTAGTGGAGATGGAAGAGATTAACCCTGAATTTGCGAGCACTGATGTGGTACTTGTAGTTGGTGCTAATGATGTTGTGAACCCCGCCGCTCACAACGATCCTGCAAGTCCTATCTATGGAATGCCTATTCTTGATGTTGAGAATGCACATCATATTATTGTCAATAAAAGAAGCATGAATGCCGGATATGCTGGCATCGAAAATGAGCTTTTCTACAATCCTAAGACCAGTATGTTGTTTGGTGATGCAAAGGTTGCTTTGACTAAGCTGGTTGCGGAATTGAAGACTATGTAATTTTGTCTTTAATTTCCTACATTTGCGCCCCCAAATAATATATTATATATGACAAGAACAGACAGAACTTTTACAATGATTAAGCCTGATGGCGTAGCAAACGGATACACAGGCGCTATTTTAAACAAGATTATCGAAGGCGGCTTTAAAGTTGTCGCAATGAAGTATCTTCAACTTTCTTCCGAACGGGCAGGGGAGTTTTATGCAATACATAAAGAGCGTCCTTTTTATGGAGAATTAGTTAAATATATGTCTTCAGGACCTATCGTGGCAGTGATTCTTGAAAAGGAAAATGCTATTGAAGATTTCAGGACATTAATTGGTGCTACTGACCCTGCTAAGGCAGCTCCCGGCACTATTCGTAATCTTTATGCAAAGGATATTTCAGCCAATGCCGTTCACGGTTCAGACAGTAATGAGAATGCTGCAATAGAAGGAGATTTCTTCTTCAGCAACTTAGAAAGATTTTAATTAAATATAAATAATATGGAAGCAGTAAAAGAACTTTTAGATAAATCAAAACAACAATTCCTGGATGAGTTATTAGAGTTGTTGAGAATTCCTTCGGTGAGTGCAGACCCTAAGCATAAGCCTGATGTAGCAAGGGCAGCAGAGTATGTAAAGAAGAAATTAATTGATGCTGGAGCGGATAAAGTTGAGGTCTTCCCGACGAAAGGTCACCCTATTGTTTATGGTGAAAAGATCATTGATGAAAAACTTCCTACGATAGTTGTTTATGGTCATTATGATGTTCAACCTGCTGACCCGATTAATCTCTGGACTTCACCTCCTTTCGAGCCTGTTATTAAGGATGAAAAGATTTATGCAAGAGGTTCCTGCGATGACAAAGGACAAGTTTATATGCACATAAAAGCTTTTGATTTAATGATGAAAACCAAGACCCTTCCTTGCAATGTTAAGTTCATGGTGGAAGGAGAAGAAGAGGTCGGTTCAGCTAATCTCGGCGACTTTGTGAAGGCTAATAAAGATAAACTCAAAGGCAGCGTAATTCTTATTTCTGATACCTCAATGATTGCGAATGACATCCCATCTATTGATGTTGGTTTGCGAGGTTTGAGTTATGTTGAAGTAGAAGTTACAGGTCCTAATCGTGATCTTCACAGTGGCGTTTATGGCGGTGCTGTAGCAAACCCATTAAACATCCTTTGCAAAATGATTGCTGATATGAAAGACGAAAACAATCATATTACCATTCCAAATTTCTATGATGATGTCCAGGAACTTTCCCAAGCGGAGAGAGATGAGATGGCAAAAGCACCCTTTAGTTTGGAAGCTTACAAGAAAGATTTGGACATCAAAGAGATTCTTGGAGAGACCGGATATAGTACTCTTGAACGCACCTCCATTCGCCCGACATTAGATGTCAATGGCATCTGGGGAGGATACATTGGCGAGGGTTCAAAGACCGTTCTTCCTTCAAAAGCTTCGGCAAAGATCTCTATGCGCCTCGTTCCAAATCAAAGCAGCGAAAAGATTACAGCCCTCTTCAAAAACTATTTTGAGAAGTTCGCGCCACCTTACGTGAAGGTCAAAGTTACTGCCCATCATGGCGGCGAACCTGTCGTTACTCCCACAGATTCCATCGCTTTCAAAGCATCCAGTATGGCTATGGAAAAGACCTTTGGCAAGAAACCCATCCCTACCCGCAGTGGCGGCAGTATTCCTATCGTTGCGCTGTTTGAAAAGGAACTGGGAATGAAATCTGTTCTGATGGGCTTCGGATTAGATTCCGACAACATCCATTCTCCCGATGAACATTACGGAATCTTCAATTACATGAAAGGAATTGAAACCATTCCTTATTTCTTTAAGTACTTTACCGAACTAAGTTCAAGCACTAAGGTTTAAAATTATAGGCAAGCGACCTGAAAATTAATTCAGGATGTTAAAACTGTAATCACAAAGATCTTTAAAGAGTAGCATTCTACTCAGAACAGTAATCTTCATTATCTTGTTGTTGCTCCTAAAAAGTCGCAATCACAAGACAATGAAAGGAAATAATTCAATTGAAATGGACACTTGACAATTTATAAAATGTCAAATTGTACAATGCTCCTTTTTTTAAGCTTTAATACAATTTATGCTACCACAACCGTCTGAAATGATTCTATGTAATATTGATAAGAAATAAGTTGAATAATGTTTTCTTCGGTTATTGCTTTTTTGATTACCTTATCCAAATACATTTGGAGTTCGTTCATTGTCTTAAACACTTGAAGATTGATTTCTCTTTTTAAGACCCACCATACTTTTTCAGCGGGATTCAATTCAGGACTGTAAGGAGGTAAAAAAACTAAAACAATATTATCGGGGATCTTTAATTTATTAGCTTTGTGAAAAGCCCCATTGTCAAGGAACATGATTTTTAATTCTGAAGGTTGTTCCATTGCAAATTCATTTAAGAATAGTTGAAATGTAGCGGCGTTACAAAAAGGCAAATCAAGCATAAAAGCGTTTCCGGTAACAGGTGAAAAAGCACCAAACAAATAAGTACTCTCGTATTTATGATGATAAGGGCAGATAGGTTTTACACCCTTTGCGGTTAATCTTTTGCCCACTCGGGTGAACAAACCAAACCTGCTTTCATCTTGAAAATAAATATTGATTGTTTTAAATCCGCTTCCTTTTCCTGATACTATTTCCCCGAGCGTAGGGAGGAGTTTTTTTTGAACTCTTCCGTTGCCTCAATATCCTTTTTTACGTGGCTTTTACGAACTACTTTAATTTTGCACCAAAGGTTCTTTGAACATATTTATGAACGGTTTGGTAATGAATTGCAGGCAAATAATTCTCTTTTATCCATTCATGCAATTCCTTATAACTTTTAAAGCCCTCTTTGGGATTGTTGAGTTTTTTCTCAATCTCTTTTTTGATATGTTCTTTAATAAGTGGTTTTGCATTACCTGACCGATTAAAGGCAAGCAACTTTTCAAGACCTCCATCAACATAGGATCTTCGCCATCGTTGAGCAGTGTCAGGATCAACTCCTAATTGCATTGCTAAATCCATTTTACTCAAAGGGATTGCAGACTTCTTCAAAAGAATCAACATTTGGATTCGGCTCTTTAAGTGTGGAGGTTGTTTCTTTAAACAAGACTTTAAAGTAGGTAAGTCTTCTTTGATATGAACATAAAGGGGTTTTGCCATAGGGAGGCGAAATTAACTCATAATAGCTCGAAAAATGAAGTCCATTACAAAAATATTTCAACAAGAGATTGTTAATATATAGCCGGATTTGGTTTTAGAAATGGTGTAAAATAAGGTCAAATTGTACCAATGCTTCTTTTTTGAAGCTTTAATTCAAAATATATGATTCAATAATGGTAATATATAATTTTGTCAGTGAGGTATATGTTAATAGACATAGTTGACTTCTTCGGAAAACAGAACACGGATTAAACGGATACTACCGATAAGAAAAGATATTTGTGTTGCCTGTTCGAATCTTTGTGTAAATGGTTCGAACTGGTGTGTTGCGGGTTTGAATCTTTGTGTAAATGGTTCGAACTGGTGTGTAGCCGATTTGAATCTTGTGTAAATGGTTCGAACATGTGTGTTGCGGGTTTGAATCTTTGTGTAAATGGTTCGAACTGATGTGTAGCCGATTTGAATCTTGTGTAAATGGTTCGAACATGTGTGTTGCGGGTTTGAATCTTTGTGTAAATGGTTCGAACTGGTGTGTCGCGGGTTTGAATCTTTGTGTAATTGATTTGAACTGGCAACACAGGAAGAGGTCTCTTTCACGTTCGAAAGAGACTCTTTGACGCTCGCAAGAGATCTCGACACGCTTGGAAAACATTGTTAAAAAAAGATTGGCACAAAAAAATGGTTTAATTATATAATTAATAGTATGTGTAACATTAAAAAAGATCAGAAAGTGATGTTAGGTTGATAGGATTACTAACCTGTCCACTATCTGGGTCGTCAGAGCCCATTTAGGGCGGGCTAGCAAGGATTTATTATAATTGGGTCTGGCGAAGCCTCGCTTGCAGGCATCCGCGTTAAGCGAAAAAAAATAGTCATATAGCCTTCAATTTTTAGAACTCCTCTTAAAAACAACATAGCTTGCTCCTATTACATCTATTATAATCTCGCAATTTGATAAAGTAATTGGTAAAATGAAAAAGCATTTTGGTAGAATTGGAATGATGCAATAAGTGATTTAGGAGCCTAATGTTAGTGGCATCTTATTTGGTATTTCATCTTTATGTATAAGAAAGTAATGTCATAAACGATGAAGACCCTCATTCTTGTCCGCCATGCAAAAGCAAGCAAAGGCATGAGAAATGTTAATGATATTGACCGCCCTTTGTTGGAAAGTGGTATCAAGGAAACTTATCTGATGGGGCATTTTCTGAAGAAAAATAACTATAAAGCCGACCTGATAATTTCCAGTCCTGCGGTGAGGGCATATAGCAGGGGCTTCATCCTGGCAAGGATTTCGGAATATCCTTCGAAGAAAATCAAGATTAATGAAAACCTTTATCAGAAGGGCGAGAAAGGATATTACGATGTATTGTCCGAGCTTAAAAATAAACATAAAACGGTGATGCTGGCAGGACACAATCCTGATTTTGAAAATGTGGTGAAACGATTGTGCAATCAATTCGATAACGAAGTTCCGCCAGGCAGTGTCATTGTGATTCAATTAAAGATCAATGATTGGGATGAAATAAAGAATGTTAAAGGCGAAGTCAGGTTCTTTAAATTCCCAAAAGGTAGGTAATTCAAAATAATTTTAATCATAATAAATAAGAATCAAAATGGAAAAGAAAAAAGCAGTATCCGCAAAGGCAGCAACGCCCGCGAAAGCAAAGACAACACAAGCAAAATCAACCGCAATGCCAGCGAAGAAAACCGCAGCAGCAAAGAGTGCAACAGCAACGGCTGCAAGGAAATCGCCATCGGAAAAGCAATCAAATCAAACCACAAGCAGCCAGGCAAAACTCAATCCTGTGAAGACCAAAAAGGTCATTGAGTTTCATCAATCCGCCGCGAAACATCATGATGATGCAGCGACTCATCATCGTAAAGCTATCGAACATTATGAATCTGGCGATCATGAGAAAGCTTTCCAGGCAACCGTTAAGGCTCATGGCTTTCTTGATTGGCTGAATAAGTTGAGAGGAAAGCTGTAAAATAGCTGACCTAACATTGGGGAATTACTAAGATAAAAATATCATGAAATATGTGTTGGTTCTCGGCAGGTTTTTGTATTCCTTAATCTTTCTTTTTACGATGAAAGGGAATTTTACAAGCCATGCAATAGAATTCGCCGAATCTAAGAATGTACCACTGGCATTCATCATGGTTCCACTATCGGGAATCATTGCCATCATTGGAGGATTGAGTATTCTATTAGGTTATAAAGCAAAGATTGGTGGGTGGTTGATAATCATTTTTCTAATCCCCGTTACCTTCCTCATGCACGCCTTCTGGAATGAAACAGATCCCATGCAGATACAAATGCAGGTGGGGAATTTTATGAAGAATATGGCACTGATAGGAGCCGCAATATATATCACCTATTTCGGTGCTGGTCCGATTAGTATTGACAGCTTGATTAGCCGCACTGGTTCTTAATAAACTCTATTATCAAAGACTCTTCTGACTATAGGCTTTGCAAAAGTAAAATTTATCATGAGTGATTTATCAATAATATTGGATAGCCAACTGCAAGACTACTTTATCAAGTATGGTTATATAGGAATATATATCTGGTTCATTACTGTGGATCAGATAGCACCGATACCAGAGGAAATAACGCTTATGGTAATCGGATATTTCGGTGTACATGGAACCATCTCTCCAATCATTGCAGGACTCATTTCCATACTTGCATTTATTACCATTGATTCTATTTATTTTTATTTGACAAAGACTGGCAGCAGATTCCTCCATAAGGTCGTAGACAAACTCGAAAGCCCAAAGATGATGAAGTATAAAAACAAAATGATTGACCATACTTTTAAAACGCTTCTCATCTTATGTTTTATCCCAAGAATGCGACTGTTAGGACCCGTCTTTGTTGCATT
>JABDAW010000033.1 GCA_013288905.1 Bacteroidota bacterium
AATATCCGGCCCCATGATCTCAATAACCGGCTCCATGATCTCGATGACCAGCCCCATGATCTCGATATTCAGCCTCATGATCTTAATATTCAGCCCCATGATCTCGATATTCAGCCCCATGATCTCGATATTCAGCCTCATGATCTCAATATTCAGCCCCATGATTTCGATAAGCAGCCCCATGATCTCGATATCCAGCTTCATGATCTCGATCTTGGGTCTCACGATCGAGATGTTGGGTCTCAACATCTCTCCGCCGTTTTATTTCACCCTCCCCAAAACCGTCTTTTCAACGGGAAAAGGAAGAATTTTGGGGAATTTTGCATTGAGGCACTTTTTAAATAATTTGGCATATTTTGGGGAATTACAGAGAAGATTGAGGGAAGAAAACGATGCCATAGCTACTCGATTTTTGATTAATTCTTCAGCAGCCTTACCGTTTATTTTGTAATTTTGCCGCCATAACTTATACCTATATACCCTATACCTTTATACCTTATACCAAATTATGGATTCCACAAGAGACCAGATTCTTAATTCCTTAAAAGGGAAATCTGTCCTTAAACAAAATATCTATGAAGATATTTCAAAGATATTTCTTGACTTCAAGGAGGTGATAAAAGATATTGCCAATGATCTTAAGAAAGAGGTTGCTAAAGTTGATAAAAGAATAGTTGTTGACAGTCGCGATAAAGGGGATGTGGAAATAGAATTGAAGGTGGCGGAGGACACGATAATCTTCCTTATGCACTCTGATATTTTTGCCTTTGAAAAGAATCATGAAATCATGAAATCGTCCTATATTCAGGAGGATAAAGACCGGTCTTATTGCGGAATGATTTTGGTGTATAATTTCCTGACTGATTCCTTTAGATATGACCGAAAAAACGATGTCGGGTATTTAATTGCAAGGATTTTTATCAATAAAGACTTGCATTTCTTTTTAGAAGGGAAGCGGCAATTGGGTTATATGTTTAATGATTTTGACAAATCAGTTATTGACAAAGAGCAGATGGTTAAAATTGTGGAATCAATTATCGTTTATAGTCTGGAATTCGATTTATATGTTCCGGAATATGATGAGGAGAATCAATTAACCGTTAGCCAAATCAATGAAGTTAATTTGAAGACTTACATCGCTACCGGCAAACGTTTAGGCTTCCAGTTTCAATCTCAGGAGAAAAATCCTGAATAAATAAACAAGTTAAACCGCCACTACAGGCGAATGTTTTCGAAGAAATTCCTCGACTTTGCTCACCATATCATGCGAACCTATGACGATAGGGGTGCGTTGATGAAGGTCTGTAGGTTGAATATCAAGAATTCTACGATAGCCGTCAGAAGCCTTACCACCGGCTTGTTCAATAATAAAGGCAAGGGGATTGCATTCGTATAACAGGCGCAACTTTCCTTTAGGAGCCTGGGCAGTGGAGGGATAAATAAAGAGTCCGCCTTTGATAAGATTACGATGAAAATCGGCAACCAAGGAGCCGATATACCTTGAAGAATAAGGGCGATTGGTTTTATCATCTTCTTCCTGGCAATACTTAATGTACTTCTTTATTCCATCAGGAAAGTGAACGTAATAGCCCTCATTAATGGAATAAATCTTTCCTTGCTTTGGAATTTTCATGTCAGGATGAGAGAGGCAAAACTCGCCAATCGAAGGATCAAGCGTGAAGCCATTCACTCCTCGACCAGTAGTATAAACAAGCATCGTAGAAGAACCATAAATAATATATCCGGCAGCTACTTGTTCGGTGCCGCGTTGCATGAAATCATTTAGAACACCCGGACCGGAGAGAGAAGTCCTTCTGTAGATAGAAAAAATAGTGCCGATAGAAACATTCACGTCAATATTAGATGAACCATCAAGCGGGTCAATGGCTACAACATACTTGGCATTCTTTGAAACATCACTCCGAATATCAACAACATGTTCGTTTTCTTCAGAGCCGACAGCACAACACTCACCACCACAGGTAAGGGCTGAAATGAATTGCTCGTTGGCAAAGACATCTAATTTCTTGACATGCTCTCCTTGAATATTTACTGTTCCATCCTCACCGAGAATATCCACTAAGCCAGCTTTATTAACCTCACGATTTACTATTTTGGATGCTATGCCGATGTCTCTCAACAACCTGGATAATTCTCCCTTGGCATAAGGGAAATCGTCTTGTCTTTCGATAATAAATTGTCCAAGGGTGGTAACTTTTCTTTTGCTCATGTTATTATTTCTATTTAAATTTCAGGGCTGCAAAGATAGGAAAATTCGTAATTTTGCGGCATGAACAATAACAATTATTTAAGCAATGAGGAGAACATCGAAGTTGAATCTCTTCATCAACAATATCTGCAAGACCCTGAATCTGTTAGTGATAACTGGAGATTATTTTTTGAAGGAGTAGAGTTTGCTCAACTTTCCAAACAGGGCGTGCAGTCTGCTGCTGAATCTGAAAAGCAGGACAAGATAAAAGCCGAATTCAAAGTCATTAATCTAATCAATGGATATAGAAACAGAGGGCATTTATTTACTAAAACCAATCCGGTCAGAGAGCGAAGGAAGTATGTTCCTACACTTGCTTTAGAGAATTTTGGTCTTGGGAATGAAGATCTTGACACGGTATTTCATGCCGGGTCAATCATCGGAATTGGTGATGCCACGCTGAAAGAAATCGTTGCTCATCTTGAAGCCACTTATTGTGGAAGCATAGGTGCAGAATATAAGTATATCCGAACTCCGGAGGTGGTAGATTGGCTGGAGAATAAAATGGAAAGCACACATAATTCCAAAGAATTTTCCATAGAAGAAAAGAAACATATCCTGAAAAAGCTGAATGAAGCTGATGCCTTCGAGAACTTTATTCATGTCAAATTTATCGGACAGAAAAGGTTTTCTTTGGAAGGAAGTGAGGCTTTGATTCCTGCCTTGGATGCGATCATAGAATATGGCGGGGAGTTGGGAATAAAAGAGTTTGTTATCGGCATGTCTCATCGTGGCAGGTTGAATGTCCTGGCTAACATCCTTGGCAAATCTTATGAAGATATATTTACTGAGTTTGAAGGCTTGGAATATGATGAGAATGCCTTTGCTGGGGATGTAAAATATCACTTGGGTTTTTCAGGAGATGTCACTACTGATAAGGGAAAGAAAATTCATCTTAGCGTGGCTCCGAATCCTTCTCATCTCGAAGCTGTTGACCCGATAGTACAGGGGATTGTTCGTTCCAAGATTGATACTACGCCTGGTGGAAATGAAAATTGGATTGCCCCGATTCTTATTCATGGAGATGCTGCCATTGCAGGGCAAGGTGTGGTCTATGAAGTCATCCAAATGTCAGCATTGAAAGGCTTCAAGACAGGTGGTACCGTCCATCTTGTCATCAACAACCAGATAGGTTTCACTACGACTTATCTTGACGGGCGTTCTTCAACTTACTGCACTGATGTTGCCAAGGTTACTTTATCGCCGGTATTCCATGTCAATGCTGATGATGTAGAGGCTTTGATATATACCATCGAACTTGCCATGGAGTTTCGTCAGACCTTCCATCGGGATGTTTTTATTGACATTCTTGGCTATAGAAAATACGGGCACAATGAAAGCGATGAGCCACGATTCACGCAGCCTTTGCTGTATAAAGCGATTGCTGAACATCCTAATGTGAGGGAGATTTATAAAAAGAAATTAGAAGAGCAGGGAGAGATTGTTGCTGATGTTGTGAATGAAATGGAAAAGGAATTCAAAGCTCTTCTTCAAAAGAATCTCGATGAAGCAAAGGAGGTAAAAAATATTTCCATTGAAAAAGAATTTCCTAAAGGAAAATGGAAGGGTATGCGGGTGGCGAAACCCGAAGATTTTATTCATTCAATTGATACGGGGGTTGATAGAAATACCTTGCTTGATATAGGCAATCGCATTACAGATTTGCCTTCTGACAAAAAGTTTTTTGATAAGACCTTGAGGCTCTTTGCGGAAGGTAAGGCGAGGATTCAAAAGGGTGATGCCATCAACTGGGCTGCGGCTGAATCCCTTGCTTATGGCTCACTGGTCATTGAAGGATTCCCGGTTTATTTTTCAGGGCAGGATGTGGAGCGTGGAACTTTTTCTCATCGTCATGCCGTCATCCCGGTCGAAGATAGTGAAGAGCACTATACCCCTCTAAATAATTTAAAGGAAGGGCAGGCTCCTTTAAATATTTACAATAGCTCTCTTAGCGAATATGCAGTCCTTGGTTTTGAATATGGATATGCTTTGTCTTCGCCGAATACCCTTGTCATTTGGGAAGCTCAGTTCGGAGATTTTGGCAATGGTGCACAGGTTGTCATTGATCAATATATCAGTTGTGCAGAAGACAAATGGAGGCAGATGAATGGCATTGTTCTCTTGCTTCCTCATGGTTATGAAGGGCAAGGTGCCGAGCACTCTAATGCACGTCCGGAGCGGTATCTGCAACTATGCGCCAACAATAATATGCAAGTTGTCAATTGCTCTACTCCTGCCAATTTCTTTCATGTCATAAGGAGGCAGATGAAGCGTGATTTTCGTAAGCCTTTAATTATTCTTACCCCTAAGAGTTTGCTTCGTCATCCGAAATGTGTTTCTTCTTTGGACGATTTTACGAAGGGTGGTTTCCACGAAGTTATTGATGATACTGCTGCTGAAATAAATAAAATTACCACTCTTGCATTCTGCTCCGGAAAGATTTATTACGAACTGCTTGCAGAGAAAGAAAACAGGAATAGAAGTGATATTGCCATCATTCGCATCGAGCAACTTTATCCTTTTCCACAAGCGCAATTCCAACAACTGATTTCTAAATATTATCTTGCCAAGAATTATTTATGGGTTCAGGAAGAGCCGGAGAATATGGGTGCCTGGAGCCATCTTCTGCGCACGGTGAAGGGTGTTAATTTCAATTTGATTTCAAGACCCGAAAGTGCCAGTGCAGCCACCGGTTCTTATCATGCCCATGAGCGCGAGCAAGGGGCTTTGATAGAAAAAGTCTTTGGGAAGTAACTTATAACTTGATTACCTTCTTTACCACTTTCTCGCCATCCATAAGGACTTCGAGGAAGTAGATACCTTGGGGAAGTTTTTCAATTGACAATTGATAATTGACAATTGACATGGAGGACGCTTTGTTGTCAATTGTCAATTGTCCATTGTCAATTGCCTTCAATTGTCCATTATCAATTATCAATTGCCCCATCATATCATAGAGATTGATGATGGCTTTTTGGTTGGTATTCGGGAGGGAGAGGGTGAGGAGGGAGGTGGTGGGGTTGGGGTAGAGGGAAACATAGGTATTAATAATTGATGTAGGGATGTATGTTGTAATTTGATTATTTACATATTTTGCAACAAATACATCCATTGCTGGCATGCTGTCATTGTGAATAGTGTGTGTGCCAAATGTCATTGAATCTGCCCCAAAATATCCAGTTATAAAAGCATTCCCATTTTGATCGGTGCATACGCTATTACTATACTGCCAATTTGGAACTGTTTGCGCCCACAATATACTTCCATCTGATGCAAATTTTATTAAATAATTTCCTCCGCTATCATATAAAGCGGTTGAATCAATAATTAATGAATCATAATAATAACCCGTAGCGAATACATTGCCAAATAAATCAGTGCTTACCGATGTTCCATCACTCCCAAGAGTACCATCATAACTTCCTGCTTTTGCCCATTGGACATTTCCATTATTATCATATTTTGCAATAAATAAATTGGATAAAATAGTTTGCATCACACTGCTATAACTATAATCGTATAATGTAATTGTATCCAAGATAATGTCCACACCATTATTTAAGGGACCTGAAGTAAATGAACCGGTTATATAAATAAAGCCATTCTGATCACAGCTTACGCTGCAACCCCATGATTCATCTTCGCCACCAGCTGTTTTGACCCACTGAATATGCCCAGATGAATCATATTTCGCTATAAACATATCCTCATAATCTCCATTATAATTATTAAGGTTATTATTAAAAACCATTATAGTATCAAAATAGGAGGTGTCACTAGTAAAATACCCGGTTAAATAAATATTCCTATTATTGTCTGTTGCCATTGAATTACCATAAGCAGAATAACTACCATTTGCATTTTGTCCCCATAAAGCATTTCCATTAGAATCGAATTTAAAAAGAAATAAGTTAGCAGTTCCCCAAATTACTGAGATTGATACAGAATCAAAAGTAATTATGCTGCTTTCTAAATCACCTGTAATTAATATATTATTATTTAAGTCTGTAGTTATAGAATAGGTGATACCACCACCACCAGATGGATTTTTTGCCCAAAGAACATTCCCTGAAGGGTCCAACTTTACAATATAAATTGCATTTGAGTACAATGTATAATTTCCAAAAGTTATTGAATCACCATTAAAAATGCCAGTTATCAAAACATTGCCATCATGGTCAGTACACACCGAATTTCCATTACTACCTAAACTACAGCCAAAGCTTTTAGCCCATAAAAGAGTTCCATTAGGATCATACTTGACTAAGAAAATATTATTCCTTGAACCAGATGGATTTTGATTATAAATTGCAATTGAACCGAAAAACATGGAATCACTCATAAAATTACCAATAACATAAACATTCCCATTTATATCCGCTGCAATTGAGTTTCCGAGGTCTTCTAATTTTCCTCCAGCATCTTTTGCCCAAACACAATTCTGGCAGTTTGCACTCAAGCCCATCAAGCCAAATGCAACTACCATTGTTATAATTTTTCTCATCGTTCTAAAATTTTTGTTAATAAATAGTAAGTTCCTTTGAGCAGCAAAAGTAAATAATCCTTCGACAATACCAATTCCTCCAGATCCTGATTTCAGAGAATTATGCCAGACTTTGGTCTTGGTGGCAATCATAAAGTTCCAAGCCTTCCAGATTATAGTTTCGGGAATTATTTTTTGGGGAATTAAGGCAATGGCATGAAAACCTTCACCCACCCTCCCATTCCAATTTTTGAATACCCCGTCCCCAAACCTCCCAATCCTTCCAAAAAACTCCAATCCCTCGCCCTCAAATCCCTCCTGCCTCCCCTCCAATTAATATTTCACCACCTCCCCTCCGGCATGACTCATTTCCCCATGAGCATTCATCACCTCCGCTCCGGCATGCACCACCTCAAATTGGGAATTCATCACCTCCTATCCGGCACTCCTCACCTAAAATAAGGAATTCCTCCCTTCCCCTCCGGCACTCCCCACCTCAAATCGGGAATTCATCATCTCAAATCCGGCACTCCTCACCTCAAACCCGGCACTTTACACTTAAAAAGCAAAAATTCATACCAGAATCAAAATTATTTTCAAAGAACCTGTTTTAAGATTAATAAATAAATGTATATTTGCCCGAACCAAATAATATAAAATAATGGATGAATTAAGTGTTGCAAGATATGGCTGCTCAAGAGTAGTTTTTTATCTCGTTTGTAGAATGGCTTGGGCGAATTGCGAAGCCTATACCACGGAGTTTGAGACCTTCAGTGATTTTTATGATTCAGCTTTATTCCTCGCCATGGAAGCTGAAATTGCTGCCTGCGAATTGCTCCCCGGTGGTGCGCAGATAACAGAACCTTCCGAAGCCGACAGAGTTCTTCTGTTAGAATTTGCCGAAGTTTCCTTGACCAGGTTCCGCTATCTCGAGCGTTATATCAAACGCGGATATCCTGTAAAAGCCACCCAAGACATCATGTTGAACAGTGCCGGCAAAGCCCATTACCTTAAAGCTGCTCATCAGAACTGGCCCGAAATGATTTCCTTAAATAAGGCTGCCGACGAATTTATTGCCGACCCAACCCACAATGCTGTCCTCCTCGGTCCCGGCAAAATGCCCGTTGCTTTCCCTGCAAGTGTGACCTTGGCAAGGACGAATTTCTTTGACAAACAAAAATTATTCAAGGATGATGAATCCAATCAAAGTCCGGATCAACAAGCAAAGATAAATGCAGAAAATATTCTCTTCGATAAAGTAATGTCAATGCTCGGCGATGGCATCGTAATTGCCGATGGCGAACCAACAATGGCGCATCAATTCACCTATTCCTTATTGGTAAAAGCAAACACAGGTCCTAAGCCAGCCGGATGCAAAGGCGACATCAAGACCGGTGTTGCACACAAGGCAGTTAGCGGCGTTACCTGCCACATTGACGAACTCGATTTAACGAAGCTTTCCAATGCCAAAGGTCGTTTCGATTTTGGTCCTATAGCCCATGGACTCTACACCATCCGATTCAACAAAGTCGGATATCATGAAGTCGTTTTATCGAATGTAGATATCAAAGTTTCTACCCAAAAAACGTTCCACATCGTCTTCATTCCATTGTAAATTTTTGCGAAGATATTTTTTTAAAAATAAGAAAGCCCGGACAGAAATGTTCGGGCTTTTTTTACATTTACAATTTGCTTTATTTTTAATGACTGTCGGATTATTTATACCAACAATACAATTACAGTATAATAACTGTGTAAACTTATCAATTCCGACGAAGGAGGAATCTTATTGGAATATTAATAGGTTTCCTCCTTCGTCAAGAATGACAAGCCGCAACTTGGTATATATAATCCGACTGTCATATTATTTTTTCCCATTTTATGATAACGACCTTTGAGTTTGCTATAAAAGGATGATGATTCATCTTCAAACAAAAATCCCTGCAACATTCCTAAAAATAGTGCAGGGATTCTTTAAGAGATTTCTATCTCCTTAAATATTATTTAGGCGCATTAGGGTCTTGCATGAATGTCGGTTTCACCTCTTTCTTTTCTTCCTTTTTGCAGCATGGCTGATCTTTCTTATGATGATGTGTACATCCTTCCTTAGTGCAGACAAAATGATCAGCATCAGTGTCCTTTGCCGCAGTTTTATCTGTCTTTGCAGTTGCTGCCGGAGCTGTTGTTGAAGATGTAGTCTGAGTTTGTGCAGGCGTTTGTGTTTGTGCAGATGCATCAGGCGTTTGGTCCGAATCTGTCATTGAAAATTTAACAGTGGGGGTACCTGGCGAAAGAACCGAAGCAGATGTCTGCGCAAATGTTGCCATCACTGATATCAGGCAACAAATGGAAATTAATAGTACTATTTTTTTCATTTTGTTTTATTCGTTTTGTTAGTATAATTTATTCATTACGGCGACAAAAGTAGGAAAAAAAACATTCATCCCAAACTTTATTTTTTATTAAATAAAAATTTCCTTAACAATTTTTTTATATCAAAAGTATCCCAAACCACTTCTAAACACTTAAAATACTATTGCTTCTCCTTAATAATGTCCTCATCCAAAGTTTTAACTTTTTGTCCATTATATTTAACCTCTACACCATCCACATAATTAATTTCTACCAATATTTCTCCATCAGGCTGATAGATTTTCCAGTCCCCATCCTTTACCCCAAGCCTCCAAACTTGCTCCTCCCGAATCTTCCCGTTATCAAAATAAAATTTATGTATTCCATTCTCTGCCCCATCAACATAATTTCCCTCAAAAGCCAGTTTCCCATTGCTGTAATATTGCTTCCAAACGCTATCCTCTTTGCCATCCAGATAATTTCCTTTTGCAATGTATTCTCCATTTTTATACTGCCATTCACCATCCCGTTTTCCATCAACATAATTCCCATAACAAATCAAAGTCGAAGAGTCGGTATATTCACGCATCATACCGTTTTCACGACCCTTTTTATAAGATTCTTCACGCAATAAAACCCCCGTCGGATAATACCATTTCCAGGCACTGTCAACACGATTTAATTTATACATTCCCTCTTGTTCCAGTGTCCCGTTTTCATAATAATATTTCCAAAACCCATCCTTCTTTCCACTTATATATTCGCCCTCCGATTTTAGTTGTCCGCTCTCATAATATTCTTCCCAATGCCCCTGTTCATAGCCCGATTCATCCAAAATTCCATGCCGCAACAAGATTCCATTTCGATAAATTTTAGCATCCATCACATTCCCATTTTCATCATATTCACGAAATACCCCCTCTCGCACTCCTTTATTATACATTCCCATTGTCGCCAAAGCCCCATTCTCATAATACTTCTTTTCAATGTCTAATTTCACAGGCATATATTCTTCTTTTGGAACCTCCACCCCATCCTTAAACATTTTCTGACTGATAATAATTCCATTCACGTCAAACTCTTTCCAAGTGCCATGTTTCTTATCGTTTTTGTATGATCCTTCTGTCTTTATTTTTAAATAATCACCATCTTTATTATGAGCTAAAGTAGAATCCGTCGGAGTAAAGAATTCTCTCCAAACCCCTTGTTTCAAGCCAGCTTTATCGGTAGCATTAATATATTCTTCAGTAGAAACAAAACCATTTTTATAAGTCGTAATGGTAGTTATTATTCCAGCCGAATTATATTCCCTACCAATTCCATTTTCGATGCCTTCATTGAATGGAATTTCTTTTGCTATTATTCCACTGTCATTGTAATATCTTGAAATTCCGTCCTTAACATCAGCTTTAAAATTTTCCCTTGATTTCAATTTTCCAATAGAATAATAACTCTTCTGCTCGCCCTCTTTCTTGTTATCTTTGTAATTAAATTCCTGGCTGATGCCTCCTTTCTCATCATAAAATTTCCAAGTTCCATCCAATATAAAATTAACCCTGTTACCTTCCGATTTCAGTTTTCCATCTCGGTAATAAGTTTTCCAATAACCATCAGGTCTGCCATTCTTGATAGTCCCTTCGCTGTTCAATTCACCGGTAGGATAATATAATTTGGTGGGTCCGTCAGCAGGCATTTTTTCCTGGGAATATACATTCCCAAAAAACAAAATCACAAGAGCCACTGCTGTAAGACTTGTTTTAAATATTTTTACTGATTCAATCATTTTAAAATTTGGAGCGACAAAATTACAAATATATTCCAAGAACTATTTCACTTAAAATTTGTTGTATGAGGTTTTAAGTTTTCAATAATTTTTAGCTCCCTATTATTATTAATTCTTTTTATAAAAAATTAGTGGTTATTATAGGTCTGTTGAAACTGTTGGTAAGTTTAGAATGAAAGTTTTGGAGAAGTCTTTTATTAAGAAAAATTAAACATGTTATTAACAAAAATAAATACTCAATAAACTATAATATCAAGCATTTATGAGGTTTTCAACATTTTGTTAATAGAAGTCTTTGTTTATAATTTTTCATACTGATAAGTAAAAAATTTGTTAATATAATGTTAGTTTTTCTTTAACAAAATCAAGGGTCATAAATTTGGGTGTTAGGAATAAAATATAAGCAGAGGCAGAGGTATTGCTTCCTAATAATTTTTATTCAAAGTTATTAACAAAACAGAGATATGATTTGAACAATATTTGTTGGTAAAAAATGATTCTTTTTTTAGATAATAAAATTGGTCTAAATTCAATAAGAGTGCCATTTAGTTATGTGAGTTATCCATTGGAGCTTAATGAAACCGCATCAAGACTCCTTATATGACATAGTATTAAGTAATTTTCTATAATGTAATTAAGAAAATTGTTTTAGAAAATTTAAGAGGAAGGAAATGAATAAGGAATGCTTTAATTAGTCATAATTAACTCCTTCATAATTTTTCCGAAAGTAAAAACATCTTCATAAGAATTATAGAGTGGAACTGGTGCCAGACGAATAACATTAGGTTCGCGCCAGTCGGCAATGACTCCTTTTTCGGTTAATTGCTTGTGAAGCTCTTTTCCATTATTTGAAATTATTAGAGAAAGCTGACAGCCTCTTTGAGCTTCTTCTTTGGGGGTAATGATAGTAATTAATTTATTATTGGGAGAATACTTTTTATTGATTTCTTCAATGATGAATTCGAGGTAGCCGGTAAGCCTTTTACTTTTATATGAAAGAGAATCCATAGTCACTTCATGGAAAATATCCAATGAAGCTTTATGCGCAGCCATTGCAAGTACCGGGGCATTGCTGACTTGCCAGCCCGATGCTCCATTTGCGGGAACAAAGTCTTTTGACATTTGGAATCTCGTGGAAGGATCGTTGCCCCACCAACCTGCAAAACGTGGAAGCGTGGGATCATTGGCAAACTTCTCATGAACAAATATTCCTGCTACTCCACCTGGACCTGAATTCAAATATTTATAGGTACACCAACAGGCAAAATCAACTTTCCAATTATGCAGACTTAACTTGAGATTGCCTGTAGCATGAGCCAAGTCGAACCCCGCAAGAGCACCGGTAAGATGAGTCGCAAAGGTGATAGGTTCCATTTCCATTGCCTGACCTGTATAGTAATTTACACCGCCAAGTAATACCAAAGCCAAGTTATCGCCATGCTTGTAAATTTCTTTAATGATATCATCTGTACGAAGACAATATTCTCCATTGCGGGGCTTCAATCTAATTAAAGCTTCATCGGGATTGAAGCCATGAAATTTTATTTGTGAAGTCAAAGCATAGGAGTCAGATGGGAATACATCATCCTCACAAATAATCTTGAATCGCTTTTCAGTGGGGCGATAGAAAGATACCATCAGCAAATGAAGATTGGTGGTAAGGCTGTTCATCAGAGCAACTTCTGTGGGCAATGCACCCACTAATTTTGCAACAGGTTGTAGGAACATCTCATGATAAGAAAACCACGGATTCCGTGCCTGAAAATGTCCTTCAACACCATACTTAGCCCAATCCTCTAATTCTATATTTATATAATCTTTAACTGATTTTGGTTGCAAGCCGAGTGAGTTTCCACAGAAATAGATAACGTTTTTTCCATCATGTTGCGGAAAATAAAAACGCTCACGATATTTCTTCACTGGGTCAGAAGCATCCAATTGGCGGGCAAAGTCTATGGTATTTAGATATTCCATTAATTTATTGAGGATGCAAAATAAGTCATTTAAAAGAAATATTAAGCGAATATTAAAATTAACAGGAACTGAAAGATCATTGTGCCATCCATCCAAAAGTAATGAAAGTACCTGCCATTGTCTTGCCGGGATTGGAGGATGAGAATGGAAGCAGTGATTACTGATACATACAAGGGCAGCGCGAAATTATTTGATAGAGAATTGTATTGAAGGAAAACCAAAACGGAAAAAAGTAATAATAAAACGATTGCCACACCTTGTGATTTTCTATTCCCGATCAATATCGGCAGGGTCTTTAATCCTTCTGTAGTATCATCGTCTTTATCGCGTATGTCGAATGGAATTGTTATTGCATAGACAAAAAGAATTCTTCGGGCAAGCATGTAGAAAACATTCGAGGTGAAGAGCGGTAATCCCGCATCAATTACTGGAAGCAAGACCGTTGTGAAGCCCCATACCAGTGCTACAAATAATATTTTTACCATCGGCAATTCTCTTAATCTTATTCTCTCGGCTTTGGTTTTTATTAATGGTATTGAGTAGGCTATTGTTATTAATCCAAGTGGTGCGATGACCAATAAAATGACAGGATTGATAAAGAAAACCGAAATTACCAGCCCGACGATTGATGCATAGAAAGTCCCTTTGAAAGGACCTCCGTTTTTCAAAGCCCAGTGAATTTTTTCAGGTGGAGTTTCGGTCTTGATTTTTATTATTGAAAAATGCCGTTGAAGATTGTATTCAAACAAGGTGGAGAAGAAAATAAAGAACAATAACCCATCTATCTTAATAGGTTTATTAATCATCAGATAAGTTTCGAGAGTCAGCGATATTGCGGCAAGGGAGATGAACCAATTAGCAAATATCAAATAATCAAATACGTATCGAAAGAGCCTTTTCATTGCTCTCTGATTAATGCCTTTTCTCGATTATAACATAAGCGATGAGAGATGCCGCCAAGCCTATTCCGCCGCCGCAAAGGGCATTGGATAATTTCTTTTTCCTGCCTTGGGTTTCAAAGCCATAGGCATAGTAATCATTGTTGATATAATTTTTGTCGCAATAAGGCTTCTTCGTTACATCGGGAGGGTTGCTGGCAGTGACATAGGTGGCATAGATGGCTGGAAGAAGGGGGCCATAAAAAAATCCAAAGAAACCTGCCCCGCCGCCAATTATTAATCCTCCGATAGTAGCCAATTTAGGTTTATAGAACTGCCTGCAATCTTGCTCACCCTTCACATAGTCCTTCATCTGCGGGACATTCAGATCGCTGATCGTGGAATCGGGAGTGAAAATTATTTCCTCTTTGCCATCAGGATAGACAATAGAAAAGATCCTCTTGCTCCTTATCGAAGCAATCTCTTTGTCGTAATGAGAAATATAGAAAAACTTGTTATTCCCAGCCTTGCCGATAGAATCAAATTCTATGATTTTTCCATTCATCAGGTTTATCTTCCCTTGCCCATTGGCGAGGAAAGAAAGAAAAATCATCAATACAAAAAGTGAAAGCCGCATATTTTTCCTTTAAAATTTATTCTTAAAAAAATGGTCAATGTCCTTTTCCACAACCGAAGTATTCTTGGCGGTGATGGCATAACATATTCCAAAGCAAATAGCACTGGTGATAAAAGCGTTTTTCATCTTCTGCCGCTTCGCCCGAATCTGGTAACCATATTGATAATAGGGATCATCAACCATCGTCTTGTCAACGAATTCCTGGTGCTTGACATTCGGATAATGAAGGGAGGCGATGACGGAATACATAGCAATGGGCACAGGTCCATATACCAAGCCGAGAATAGAGCTGGCACTGCCGATGATGATGCCGCCGAAGGTAGAGGTGGGTGCATGATAATAATCGCGGGCATTCTGACGACCGAGGATATAAGACTTCATGTGGGGAATGGTCATGTCTGCATTATTAATGGAATCATAGACATAATAGACTTCTTCAAAGTCGTTTGCATAATTAATGGAGAAAATCTTCTTGAAAGGAATGGTCTCCGCCTTTTTCTCGCCGGGGCGAAGAAAAATGACTTCATTATCTACTTTCCCCACGACGGAATCTATCTTTATTATTTTCCCGTTCATGAGATTAATCTGACTCTGCCCCTGCATTATTCCAGTGAAGGCGAGCATTAAGATTAGGAAGGTTGCTGCTTTTAAATTCATTTTTGTATTGTTTAGGATGCGAATTAATGAATTATTACGGAAGAAAAAGGAATTAAGTTTCCTTTGGAGGGGAATTGGTTGCAGATTGGAAAATGGAAATTAAAGGTAAAAGGAAATGGATTTTATACCTGAACCACCTCCATTTGGAATAGAATATTCAAAAATCCCACGCGTGGGATTTAAAATCCCCATTCAGGGATTTCCAATCCCACGTGTGGGCACGACACGCCCACGTGTGGGCATGACAATCCCACGTGTGGGCACGACAATCCCACGTGTGGGCATGGCATGCCCATGAGTGGGCATGACTCGCCCACGACTGGGCACGGCACGCCCTTGACTGGAATTATCAAAATTATTGATTGAATACAGAAAAGGGGAAATTGGCAAAACAAAATTTAAAGACCGCCCCTCATTTGTAATTCTTAATTCCTTATTGGTTTCTTATCTTTGCGCCCGCAAATAATGACACTATGTTAGATTTTATAAATAAAACCATTGGCAAATTTTTCGGCACAAAGTCCGAACGGGATGTTAAGGAAGCCACTCCACAGCTTGAAAAGACGCTTGAGGAATATGCCAAATTAGAGCATGTTTCAAATGATGAATTGCGTGACAAGACTGGTATTTTTAAAGAAAAGATTCAAGCGCGATTACTCGATTCTGATAATGAAATAGCAGCCCTCAACCAGCAAATAGAGGACGATCCTGATATGGATCTGGAAGCCAAGCAGGATTTATATACCAACATTGACACTATCAAAAAGAGCCAGAAGGCTATGATTGAGGAAGTATTGAAGGAGATTTTACCAGAAGCTTTTGCAGTGGTCAAGGAAACAGCTCGTCGCTTCAAGGAGCATTCAGAAATTGAAGTTACCGCAACTCAGATGGATCGGGATTTGGCAGTGGTGAGGCAGCATATTGTAATCAATGACGATAAGGCTGTTTATAAGAATTCATGGATGGCTGCGGGGAATATGATCAAGTGGGATATGCTTCATTATGATGTCCAGTTGATAGGCGGGATTGTCCTGCATGACGGGAAGATTGCCGAAATGGCGACAGGTGAAGGAAAGACGCTCGTCGGCACGCTGCCGATATACCTGAATGCTTTGGCTGGAAGGGGAGTTCACATCGTAACGGTGAATGATTACCTGGCTCGTCGTGATAGCGAATGGAACGGGACTATCTTTGAATTTCTGGGTTTGACGGTGGATTGTATTGACAAACATGAGCCAAATTCTGAAGCCAGGAAAAAAGCATATAACTCAGATATTACTTACGGCACCAATAATGAATTCGGCTTCGATTATTTGCGCGACAATATGGTTCGCAATCCTGAAGACATGGTGCAGCGTGACCCGTTTTATGCTATTGTGGATGAAGTAGATTCGGTCTTGATAGATGATGCACGGACACCATTGATTATTTCTGGTCCGACTCCGACAGGTGAGAACCATGAGTTCTTTGCCTTAAAGCCTAAGGTTGAAATATTGATGAAAGCGCAGCGGGATTTTGTCAATTCGGCATTGGTAGAAGCGAAGAAGAAAATTTCTTCGGGAGATGAAACAGCAGCAGGCTTGGCATTGCTAAGGGCATATCGTGGCTTACCTAAGAATAAGGCATTGGTAAAGTTTCTTGGCGAGCAAGGCATGAGGGTACTGCTTCAGAAAACCGAGAATTTCTATATGGCAGATCAATCCAAGGAAATGCACAAGGTTGATGAAGAGCTTTATTTTGTAATTGATGAAAAGAATAACACCATCGAGCTGACAGAAAAAGGAACTGACTTGATTACTTCATCCAGCGAGGACAGCAGATTTTTTATCATGCCTGATGTCGGGTCAGAGATTGCCGAGATAGAGAAAAGTTCATTGCCTCCGAATGAAAAAATAGCCAAGAAAGATGTCATGCTGCGCGACTTTGCGATTAAGTCAGAGCGGATACATACTATCAATCAATTGCTCAAAGCATACACGCTTTTTGACAAGGATGTGGAATATATCATCGTGGATGGTAAGGTTAAAATCGTTGACGAACAAACCGGTCGTGTCTTGGATGGAAGGCGTTATTCTGATGGCTTGCACCAGGCGATTGAAGCCAAGGAAGATGTGAAGATTGAAGCGGTTACTCAGACCTTCGCTACGATTACTTTACAGAATTACTTCAGGATGTATCATAAGCTTGCCGGCATGACCGGAACTGCAGAAACAGAGGCGGGGGAGTTATGGCAGATTTATAAATTGGATGTGGTCGTGATACCAACTCACCGTAAGATGATTCGAAAAGATTACGATGATTTGGTTTATAAAACAAGGCGTGAAAAATACAATGCTGTTATTGAAGAAATAGTAACTTTGGTGGAAGCAAAGAGACCTGTTCTTGTTGGGACGACTTCTGTTGAAATCTCTGAATTATTAAGCCGTATGCTGACCCAACGCAAGATTAAACACAATGTCTTGAATGCGAAATTGCACCAGCGAGAAGCAGATATTGTTGCCGAAGCAGGTCAGGCAGGGACAGTTACCATCGCTACCAACATGGCTGGCAGGGGAACGGATATTAAACTTGGACCGGGTGTAAAAGATGCCGGGGGCTTGGCGATTATCGGCACAGAAAGACATGAATCTCGTCGTGTCGACAGGCAGTTGCGAGGTCGTTCGGGTCGTCAGGGAGATCCGGGTTCTTCACAGTTTTATGTTTCCCTGGAAGATGAGTTGATGCGTCTGTTTGGCTCTGCTCGTATAGGCAAGATGATGGATACATTGGGGATTAAAGAAGGAGAAGTTATTCAGCATCCGATGATCACCCAATCAATCGAAAGAGCGCAGAAGAAAGTCGAGGAAAACAATTTCGGTATTCGTAAGAGATTATTGGAATATGATGATGTAATGAATTCCCAAAGAGAGGTTATTTACAGCAAAAGAAAGCATGCTCTCTTTGGCGAACGCCTTGCTCTGGATATTGTTAATTCCTGTTATGATGTCTGCGAATCTATCATTACCAATTTCCAGGAACAGCGAGATTATGCCGGATTCCAGTTAGAGATTATTAAAGAATTCGCAATGGAATGCCCTATTCCAGAAGAAATTTTCCTTAAAGAAAATCCTAATACTCTTACGCCAATGCTATTCCAAAAGGCTCAAGAGCATTATAAACAAAAGTCTAAGATGATTGCCGAGAAGGTATTCCCGTTTATCAGTGATGCTTTCCACAATGGAGAGGGAAGATTCGAGAATGCACTTGTTCCGTTCACAGATGGGGTTAGTCATATTCAAGTTATTGCGCCAATCAAAAAATCATATCAAAGTAAGGGCAAAGAAGTTATTACTACTTTTGAGAAATCAGTTTCTCTTTCACTTATTGATGATAACTGGAAGGAGCATCTTCGCGAATTGGATGAATTGAAAACCTCTGTACAGAATGCTGTCTATGAGCAAAAAGATCCTTTATTGATTTATAAATTTGAGTCCTTCAAATTATTCCAGGAACTCATTGAAAGAGTGAATAAAGATACCACTTCTTTTCTATTCAAAGGGAACCTTGAAGGCGACAGACCTGATGAAATAAGGGAGGTTAAAAAGCCACAGAAGACCGATATGAGTAAATTAAAACTTGGCAGAGATGAGACGGATCCTGATAAACCTATTGAAAAGAAAGGCAATAAGACACAAGCAGCTCCTCCACCTGCTGCACCTCGCGAAAAAGTTCAGCCCGTGAGAGCAGAGCAAAAGATAGGCAGGAATGACCCATGTCCATGTGGCAGTGGAAAAAAATATAAGAACTGCCACGGTAAGGAAGCTTCTTAAAGGCATTTCGAGTTAGGGTATCTTGAATATCAGTCCCATGATGATTTCGAATTTGAGCCTGGTATCCTCGATAACCGAACTCATAATCTCGATAACCGAACCCACTATCTCGATAACCGAACCTATTATCTCGATAACCGAACCCATTATCTCGATAACCGAACCCATTATCTCGATAACCGAACCCACTATCTCGATAACCGAACCCACTATCTCGATAACCGAACCCACTATCTCGATTACCGGACCCATTATCTCGATTACCGAACCCGCAATATCGATTACCGGTTCCGCAATATCGATTGTGAAGCTTTTTATGTCTCTGGCGAGTTTTAATGCCCTTCCATTTCCTCATGAATCAATTGAAATTTCCACGCGAAACTAATTGAATAAAACTTCCTTAATTTTGCCCCATGTTGATACGCTTTTTTAAGTCTAACCAATCGGCAACATTCATTGCCATTCCCATATTGGTTATCGCCCTGTGGATAGAAGGATTTATGAAGCAAGTGCCATTAGAAATTAATTCGTCAATGCCTGTTTACAAATTAGCGATATACTTTTATTCAGCCAAGACAGCGATAATTTATCGAATTATAGCATTAGGGTTAATAATCCTGCAAGCCATTTATTTAAATAATATCATCAATAAGCACGAAGTTCTTTATAAGAAATCACATTTGCCGGCATTGCTTTATTGTATTTTGATGAGTCTTTTTATTCCATTTTTAAACTTCACTCCACTTTTATTAATCAACATCTTATTGATAAAATTGCTGGATACTGTTTTATCATTTTATAAAAGCACAACCAACGATATTGCATTTAACTGTGGCTTTTTGATGGGAGTATGCGCACTCATTTATTTCCCATCCATAATCATCTTCTTTCTTATCTTGTTTGGGTTAATGATTCTTCGTCCGTTTTATTGGAGAAACTGGGTTGCTTCCATCATTGGAATAATTTTACCTTTTTATTTTATCAGCATTTATTATTTCTGGACTGATAAACTTGAAAAGTTCTGGGGACTAGAAATACCAGGCTATTTCATTCATTTGATAAGAATTGACTTTAGCTTTACCAGACCTGTAAAAATTCTATCCATTGCTATTGCTTTTATCGTATTGCTTTCATTATTAAAACTGCAATCCAATTTTTTCAAGAACGTTATCAGGACCAGGAATTTTCAAATCGTTCTTTTGTTTTTTTTCGTTATCAGCGGACTGTCTTTGTTCCTATGTCCCAAAATTCAACTGGAAGATTTTTCAATAATAGCAATGCCCTCTGCCATTTTTATTTCTTATTACTTCCTATCTTCCAAGAAGACTATTTTGGTGGAATTTCTGCTGCTGCTGCTGCTCTTATTACTAATTTATAATCAGATCGTATTTAAACCCTGAAACCCTCATTTTCCTATAAATGAGAAAAGCCTCTCTCCAATCATATTTGGAGAGAGGCTTTTCAATAAAGCAAAAATATTTTCTAATAACTTATAACAACAGATTCTGTGCTGTTAGCTCCCTGCCAACTTACTTTAAAGCCATAAGCACATTTGGAAGTGGAAGTGTTTCCTTGCGGATCAACTCCTGCGGTGAAGGTATAATTATTACTGTTCACATTACAAACCAAAACTCCTGATGTGGGGCTCCATAATCCGCAATAGGTATTAGACAGCCAGGGGCTTTGATAATAATTTGTAAAAGGATAACCATATCTGTTCGTCCCCCAGGAATCAGTGTTTTGATAACCATTCACTGTGGTATCCCCATTGGAAGTGAATGCCCAATATATGGACGGAACTCCTAGAGGATTTCCAGTGGCTCCATAGTAATTCCATTGTGTAATGCGGGCACTATTCCAGGTAGCAGTAGTGGTCGTAGAATTGTCAACGAAGGTAACCTGTACTCCCAAAGCGCGCTCTTGATATTTCAATGCGACTCCATTAAAATAAAATCCTATCCAGTCGTTTCCATTGATATTCTTCAGAGTTTTGGTGCCGTTGAATTCAACAGATCTATAATTAGTCGAATTTGCAATCGGATAAGTTGCCCTGAAATTAATGTAGGTAAGGGTAAGTATGGAACCTGCATCATTCCAATGGGTACCTGTCGTTAATTGAACTTTTATAGAACCGGAACGAAGCCTTGAAGGGCTGAAGCAATAGGTAGTGGAATCAAAATGAAAGATCACAATCTTATTGGAGATTTGAGATGAATCAATAGTAACGCCGCACAATGGACTTGAGGCAATGCCTGCTATCCGCCCACCCATACTGGAGGTGCCAAGGGAATTATTAATGTCCTGATCGGCTTGATCGGATTCATTTTTGACATTATTGTTATCCGTGTTTTGTTGTTGAACTTTGGCATCCAGTGTTGGAGTAGTTGCAACTTCTTTCTTTTTACAGGAGATGATAGTGGTGCCTAAGATCAGGGCTGTTATCATCATTAGACTTACAATTTTAGTTTTCATTTTCTAATATTATTTTAGATTATTTTTTACTGAAACGCAAAATTACAAAAAAAGTTTAATCTGAAAAATCAGAATGGAAAAATTTAACAAAAACTCCCACAATAAAAAAACCCGAACAAATTCTCATCTGTCCGGGTTTCGTAAATTTTATTAGTATTAATTAAACAGTCGGGGGAGGAGTCGTAGCGGCAGGGGTTTCTAAAATTGTTGTTTCTGTCGTTGTTGTTTCTGTTGTTGCTTTTGCTGCTTCGAGGATGGCATCTGCTTTGGCTTTTGCTGCTGCTTCGGCTACTGTGAGGGGAACCATTACGATATGGCGTGTAACGGTGGTGTGGAGTTTTATTTCTACTTCTGTAAGGGTTATCGGTACATATCCTTCCATCGTGATGATGATGGTGTAGGTCCCTGCTGCAAAGGCTGGTGAATGAAATTTGCCTTTTGCATTGGCTTGAAAATTCAGATCTAATTCGACAATGTAAATATTTGCTTCGAGTGGTAAGTGTGCAAGACCATGCGTGGTATCGCCTTTGAAGCCGGAGAGTTCGGCACGACCTCCGCTGGCTGTTACATTGCGTGACCAGGTATATCTTTCTTCAAAAGTCTTTACGCCACGGGCTATGGCTATTCCATCGGAATTGAATGCAACAATCTTTTCATAAAAACCATTTTCGGCATCTACTTTATCGCTGTTGCCTATTTTACCATCGCCTTTATCGGTGGTATATTCCGAATATTTTTCGCTGTATGGTGTGATATCATCTGTCACCTGGGTAGGGAAGGTCGTAGGCATATTGTCGTCGGCTTCGAGGAGGCTGGTATTGTTGGAGATATAAAGAGCCATCGCGCTAATCATAGAAGCCACGGCTGACCATTTGTAATGGCTGGCTTCTTCATAATATGACTGACCGGCAGCGATGATCCTTGCCTGATAAAGTTCTTCATTTCCGCCTGCTGTGAAGCGGATATAATTCTTGAGATCGTTGAAATCGAAACACAACTCATCTACCATCGGTATCATCAGAATACGGTCTTCTTTGGAGACGGAAATATTCTGGATACTGTCCGGCATGAGCTTGATAACGGCGAGTTCAGCTTTCCGGGCATTGATAAAAATGACGGTATAATAACTTTTATACTGAGCGAATCGGACTTGATCTTCAAGGAGATTATTGAGTTCTAATTCTGCCGCGAGGTAGAAGATGGAGCGGGGTGTGT
>JABDAW010000034.1 GCA_013288905.1 Bacteroidota bacterium
TATTAAGTAATTTTGCATTATAAATAAGATTAAAATTTATATGGAAGCTAAAGTCAAAAAGAGCAAGAAGAAATCCTGGAAAGAGAAGCTGGAATTTTCAGCAGAAGGGTACCCTAAAGTAGTTGATATTCCTGATAATTGGGCAAAAACCATGGGTCATGGAAAGATGATAATTCTTACTCCCAAAATTATTGATGAATACATCAAAACAATTCCAAAAGGCAAGCTGATTACCATCAATCTGATTCGGGAAAAGTTTGCTATAGAATATAATGTGGAGACTACCTGCCCGCTAACCACCGGGATTTTTACATGGATTGCCGCAGGTGCCGCAGAAGAAGACAGAACGGCTGGCAAGAAGCAGATTACTCCCTATTGGAGGGTATTAAAAGAAGGAGGGAAGCTGAATCCCAAGTTTCCATTCGGAGTAGATCATCAAGCCAAACTCCTTGCCGCAGAAGGTTTTGAGATAGTTCCAGGAAAAACCACGGCTAATTGGAAAGTAAATAATTATAAAGATTATTTGATGAAAATATGAGTTCCAAAATTAATAAGGAATGGCATGATAAAAACAAAATGCCTGCAAATCCTGCCTTCGAAGAGAAGGTAAAATGGCACAAGGAGCATCAGAAACACTGCTCCTGCCGCCCCATTCCAGCAAGGCTTGCAGAAGAAATGAAGAGAAAGGGAATTAAATTTTAGAAAAGAAAAAAAATCTATTTCTTAACCTCTCCACCACCTCCGAAGATAGAGAAATTTAAGTAACGATTAGGATTTTGTTTCATATCCTTCATCAATAAATCAAGGTCTCTGGCAGAATTACTCAAGCCATTATACAGGCTATCATTATTAAGTAGCAAGCCCACAGAACCCTTGCCATTATTAATGTTTGTGATGATTGTATTAGCGTTGGCAAGGATATTATTTGCATTCATAAGAGTAGAAGCAAAGTTGGTTTTAGCCAAAGAATCAGATATATCCGAAAAGTTTTTTATCACGATTGAAATATTATCGCTGTTACTTTTAATACTTGCAGAAATGGATTCAATATTAGAGAAAATCCTGTTCAACTTCCCATCGCCGGCAACCCAGGTATCCACCTGTTTCATAGAGCTTTCGATGGAATGAAGGGTATGAGCCAGGCTTTCCATAGATTCATGAAGATTATCCTGCGTCCTTTTATTAAAGATACCTTTGATAACTTCCAAAACCGAATCAACAGAGCCGATAAGAGTCTCGGCTTTGGCTTTAATAGGAGCGATCTGATCGCTAACGACATCAAGAATACTCGTTTGCACTTCCGAAGGAATCGTGTCACCGGATTTTATTAAATGACTATAGTCATTACCCAAAATGATCTCCAGTTTCCTTGCCCCCATGATATCAGAAGTGATAATTCTTGCGATAGAATTCTTGGGAATCTGAACAGATGTATTGTCAATGATCATCCTGACAATGATGCGCTGTGAAGTATCGTTGGTAAAATAAACAGCATCAATCTGTCCTATTTTCATACCATGAATGATGATGGGATTAGCCTCCACCAATCCATCAATATGGGTATAAACGCCATATACAATCTTGGAATTAGAGAACACATGCCGATCCTTGAAAAAATTAATGCCCCATACCAATATAACTGCTCCGGCAGCGAATATAAACCCGATCTTTAATTCTTTAGTTATTTTCAAAATATTATAATTTTTGGTAATTTAAAATTAGTTCTTTTTCTTTAATAGATTTAATGCCTCGCCAACAGTAATTCTTTTACCATTAGAATATGCAACAACAAAGGCATCTTTGAAACCCTTGGTGCGCATGGTAGTTTGAAGCGTAGTAGCTTTATTCAAATCTGTTTCATGACCTACTAAATACTTATAAGTATTCTCACTCCACTTCTCCATTCTTACATTTTCTGCATTACTGAATTTAGGAGATGTAACAGGGGTAGGATTAGGCAAGATAGCAATCTGCACTGCGAAATAAGTATCATTTTCATCAGCAGTTTTATTGACTTCTTTTGGAGGAACAACCTTAACTTCTTCCACTGGTTTCGGAGGTTTGGGAATCTCTTTAGCGACAGTATCTTTAGGCGATATAACTACTTCCTTTACTTCTTCCTTTGGAATTATTACAGAATCCCTTTTCGGAGGTGCCATCGCTTCTTGTTTAATTTCTGTCTTAGGAGGAATGGTATCTTTCTTTACCTCTGTCTTCGCTGGAGGGGTATCTTTCTTAATTCCTTTTACTGGAGGATATTTACCTTTCTTTACAGGCTTCTTTTGCGAAGCAGTATCAGCCTTAGTGACCTTTATTGGGGCAGGTATCGAATCTTTAACAACAGGTTTAGGTTGAGTAATGGTATCTTTTATTACTTTTTCTTCTTTAGGATGATTCTTGATTCCGGCACCACTTTCTACTTCATTTTTATAAGATTTAAATCCTTTAAAGAGAGCTGAAGCAATGATATTTTGACCCTCATCATTTTTCATGTAAGTCTCTTCTATAGGGTTGGTAAGGAATCCGGTCTCAACAAGAATACTTGGCATGGTAGTGCGCCAAAGCACCAGGAATCCTGCCTGTTTCACGCCCCTGTCATACCTGCCTGCAGCCTTAATCTCATGTTGAATCTTAGAAGAAAGAGAAAGACTCTGATCAAGAAAAGCATTTTGATAAAGTGAGAAAGCAATATATGCTTCAGGAGAGGAAGGATTAAAACCATTGTAGTTTTTCTTGTAATCATCCTCTAATAATATTGAGGCATTTTCACGCTTCGCAACAGCAAGATTATCTTCTGTTTTGTGTAATCCCATAGCATACGTTTCAATCCCATAAGCATCCTTCTGACCAGAGTTACAATGAATACAAATAAACAAATCTGCATTCTCCCTGTTAGCTATTTCGGCACGTTCTTTCAATTCAACAAACTTATCGGTGGTACGAGTATAAATAACCTTTATGTCCTTGAAATTATCCTCTATCATTTTCCCGAATTTCAAAGAAATAGCAAGGGCAATATTCTTTTCCTGGCATGATGAACCAAGACACCCCGAGTCTCCTCCGCCATGCCCCGGATCTATCACTATTTTTTTTATGGTGTAGTTTTTGTAAGGTACGGATTTATTAGAAACCGAAACGATGCAAGTCAGTAATATTAATAGTAATGTATTCCTTTTCAATTAGATTATATTTTAGTTATTTTGCGACCTGTCTTTTAAGACCTGAATCATTAGTATTCTTAACTAACCCTGTTCCTTTATTAATGTTTAATTCCCGAAATATTTTATTGTATTGGCTGCAAAAGTAACAAAAATTACAGTATTCATTCTTCTCTTATTTTGTTTGCAGAGTTATGGACAGGTGAATTATAGTTTTCCTAACCTAAGGGACAGCTTGAATCCGGATACAACAAAAGTGGATACGCTTAATACAGTAACTATTGATACCCTTGAGGAGTATTTCCCGGGTGATGATTCAGTAAAGAAAGATACCCTCACACCTACTGCCAATGTATCTCCAAGTGGTGTCAAATCAAAGATAAAATATACAGCCCGCGACTCCATGTTTTTTGATGTAGTCAATGAGAAATTATATTTATATGGCGATGCCAAGGTTGATTATGAAGACATCACTTTAACGGCTGATTATATTGAAATTAATTACACTGATCATACCGTTTATGCCGAAGGTTATAAAGATAGTTTGGGAAATCCTTTGAGAGATAGCGTCGGCGATTATATTGGGTTGCCGGTGTTTACGCAAGGATCAGAAAAATTCTTTTCTCATACCATAACTTATAACTTTGATACTAAGAAAGGCAAGATAGGAATCGTTACTACCAAAGAAGGAGACGGATATATTCATGGTGAAGTTGTTAAAAAAGATGAAGCAAATAACTTCTATATTAGAAACGGAAGATATACCACTTGCGATAAAGATACTCCAGATTATTTCATCCAGGCAAGCAGATTAAAAGTCATTCAAAACAATAAAATCATTACAGGTCCAGCTTATCTTGTCATTGAAGATGTCCCTTTTCCGATTGCTGTGCCTTTTGGTATCTTCCCAAGTAAATCTGGACGAAGTTCCGGCATCATCATTCCTACTTATGGAGACTCTCCTTCACAAGGTTTCTACCTTCAGAAAGGGGGTTACTATTTCGGCTTAAGTGATTATATGGATTTAGCTTTGCGGGGTGATATCTATACCTATGGAAGTTGGGAATTGGACGCTTCATCTCAATATATCAATCGTTATCACTACACCGGCAACTTCGATATTAAATATTCTTATACCCAAACCGGAGACCCTGAAGTGCCTTCGACATTCTCTTCCTCAAGAAGTTATTTTATTACCTGGAATCATACCCAAGATCCAAAGGCAAATCCAGGAAGCGTATTCTCTGCAAAGGTCAATTTTGGCAGTACTTCTTTCTTTCAAAACACGCTCTCTACAGGTTCTGAATTCCTTACCAATACCTTTGCTTCTTCCATCTCTTATCAGAAAGATTTCATTGGCACACCCTTCCATTTCTCGGCGGATATCACGCATTCCCAAAATGATCAAACAAAAGAAATTGACCTTACTGCACCAGATTTAACATTCACGATGTCCAGCATCTATCCCTTCAAAAGTGCTAACAGTGTTGGAGAGCAAAAGTGGTATGAGAAGATCGGAATAAGCGAAAGTTCTGTCCTTCAAAATAACCTTACCACTTATGATTCTGTCCCTTTCAAAAGTTTGGGAATAGCCAGTTTTGCTAATGGTGTCGAGCATACTATTCCTCTTAGCACTTCCTTTAAAGTGATGAAATATTTTACCCTCACCCCTACTTTATCATGGACAGACAGATGGTACTTACAATCTATTACTGAACACTTTTATGGAAACACCGATAGCGTTGTAACCGACACGGTTCATGGCTTCAGAAGGGCAGGTGATGGCTCTGCATCAGCAAATTTATCTACAACAATTTATGGAATGTATAACTTCAGACATGGAGATATTGTTGCCATCAGGCATGTAATGACACCTTCCATAAGTTTCACCTATCGTCCTGATTTTTCAACGCCAAACTGGGGATATTATAATACCATCAAAAGCACTAACGATACACCAATGACAAGGACCTATTCTTACTATCAAAATGGGATCTATGGTGCACCATCACAAGGCAAGGTTCAGGCTATTGGCTTCAATCTTGATAATAATCTGGAGATGAAAGTGAAGACTCATACGGATACATCTGAAGGCACCAAGAAAATTAAATTATTAGAAAGTCTGAGCATTAATGGTAGCTACAACTATGTTGCTGACAGCCTGAAACTCTCTCATATTGCCTTGCAAGGGCGCACGACTTTATTCGACAAGGTAAACATCTCTGCAAGTACGACACTAGACCCTTACTTCCATGATACATTGGGACAAGACATTAATAAATATCAGATAACTAATGGCGGCAAACTGGGTACCTTGACCAATGCAAATATCACTTGCAGCTTCAATCTTAACCCCGCTGCCTTCAAATCTCAGACAACTACCAAAGGTACTCCCGATGAATTGGCGGCTATCAACAAGCATCCTAATGACTATGTAGATTTCAAGATACCCTGGTCACTGAATGTTAGTTATGGAATGTATTATACCAAAAATCTTGCCTCAGGTGTTACAACTCCAGAAACATCACAAACTCTTAATTTCAGTGGTGATTTGAAGCTCACCCCAAAGTGGAAAATAGGATTTACATCAGGCTATGATTTCGTGGCACATGACCTTACTTATACAAGTCTTACCTTTTATCGCGACCTTCATTGCTGGGAAATGCACCTCAATTGGGTACCCTTCGGTAGCCATCAAAGTTATTCATTTCAGCTAAATGTAAAATCTTCCATTCTTCAGGATTTAAAGTTGGTGAAGAAGAAGGACTGGTATGATAATACCATCCCTTAGATTTTTATTAGAGAAAGATTTACTTTTCTATTAATTTCATTAAAATTTTTCATCTCAGGAAAAAAATATATATTTGCGCCCCCATTAAATAAATGGGATACAGGAGAGAGGCCCGTTCGTCTATCGGTTAGGACCTCAGGTTTTCATCCTGGAAAGAGGGGTTCGACTCCCCTACGGGCTACATAAGTTGTATTTAACACCTTGCAAAAAACACCTTGCAAGGTGTTTTTTATTTTGGGTTATACTATGGGTTACACTAAATCGAATGATGCTAAATCTTTAAATCATTTCATAAATTTTCTATAAGCCCCGTAAATAAAGGCTTTCAGTATCATTCACCCTTCAACAAAATTATAATCTAATTTTTATCTTTGATAACTAAAATTGTAAAACTTGTAACTAATTAATTGTCTTAAACAATATATCAACAAATAGGCAGATTATAACTTTAGCCGATTTTCTTATACAAGAGTAATTTCCATCTGCCATTCTTTTTTATTTTTTTAGCAATGGCTAATCTTTTTTTGTCATGCTTCCTTAATGTGCTGCTTGTCCAAAGTAGATGTTTTTGTAATCTTTCTTTTCAAGAGGATATAATCAGGCAAAGATTCAAGTCTGATGTTATCTGGCATCTATTACACTTACTGAATTTTCCTCCATAATTGCAGCATATACTTTACTACCATCAGGGCTTATAGAAATACCAAATGGAAAATGAGGCGTTGAACATACAACATTATTACTAAAGTAATTCGTGATATACGCCGTCTGCCCCTCCACCTTCACCTCCAAGAACCCCGCCACCACTATCCCTGCGACTATCATAAGTATTTTTCTATTCATTATATTTAAGTATTTATTAAGATGTATGATTAATATTTTAGAAGTGCAATATTACAAATTATATTCCACATTCCAGACAGATGAATGCCAATAATCTATCTTCGCCGCCGCAAATAAAAAATATATGGCTCTCAAGATTTTTAAGAAAAGCTTCTTTGTGATGGGTGATGACAGCTCCTATAGCTGTTATATGACGGATACCCGGTCGTGTAGATATCTGGGTCAGGAGATCACTTTTTTGGTGAGTGATGTGGATCATTTTGAGGCTTTCGGCGATTTTACTTTGGCTTTTATGAGTGATATCAGACTGGTTTATTCGTTGGATACGAATATCGGGGAGACCTCGCTGGGCTTGGCTGGCAACCATTTCGACCAGTGTCATAAAAGTTCTATTGCCAATTTTCATCGCATCCTGAAGGTGGATAAGGGCATTAAACCTAATTATGTTACCTTTAATAATTTCACCAAGAATATCAGCAGGCATGAGAAGGCTCGATTTAATGATGTCCGCTCGCTTTTTTGTCCTTTGAAAGGGGTCATTAGAAGGAAGTAAAATAAATTTACTACGGTAAATAAACCATACGACGGAAATATGTAGGAGGCAAAACCTTTTAATCTGTATCTTTGTGTTAGAATTAAGAAATGAAATCAGCAGAAATCATATCGGGCAGAGAGACTAAGTTTACTAAAGTTTATACCTTTAGTAAAGTTAAGAGCACTCCTATTATTATAGGGAGCGATCTTCAAAGTTCATTTTCTACTATTAAATCTTGCTTTTCAGTTTGGAATTGGTCAATTGCTGCACTTATTATAATATGTGTAACACAAATCGTGATTTGTGCTGCAGTTATCGCGATAGGTGCAACACAAATCACGATTTGTGCTGCAGCTATCGTGATTTGTGTTACACAAATCGCGATTTGTGCTGCAGTTATCGTGATAGGTGCAACACAAATCGCGATTTGTGCAGCAGCTATCGTGATTTGTGTAACACAAATCGCGATTTGTGCAGCAGCTATCGTGATTTGTGTAACACAAATCGTGATAGCTGCAGCAATTATGATTTTTCAGGCTAAACATATCCGTTTTCAGCATGAATCCTATATAAAGATAGTTTAATCAAATAATAATAATATGGAAAATTTTAAAAAAGTTGCCGAGGACAGCATTGAAGTCGAGGGCACCGTACCTGTAAAAGGTACCAGGAAAATTACCCAAAGTATTTTTGGTGAGGAAAAACCTTTGACCAAAAGAGAAATGGAGGATCTGGCGAAAAAGATTGCCAGGAATGAGAAAAAAAATGCCAGAAGAACGTTTAACAGGGAGTTTCAGACGGAATTAAAAAAGATTAGCGAAGAAAAGAAAGCCGCCGCTGCATTAGCCAGCGAGCAAAATCCTGATGCAGGGGTTCCAAAAAACAAAAGCCAGTTAAGAACCATCGAAATCAGGGACAATGCCGCAGCGGAGGGTACTATTTTAACCATTGAAGAGGCTGGATTAATCAAGAGAGAAGAAAAAATTCAGAAACAAATCGTGACGCCCATTCAAGGACTTCATTATTTCAGGACTTTGGAGGCAAGGGTGGGTAGGAAAGGGATGTATATTATATTGGCGGCAAAGGTGATCTGGATAATTAAACCCTCTTGCCCCATGCCTCCTTCTGCTCGACCCTACCAGGTGAGAGTTAAACAACTGATTAAGGCGCAGACCGACGATGATGGTGGGTATTTTAGTACTCCTTTTTCGGGACTCACCACATTGGGTACCAAGAATGGTCTATTGCTTACAGCCATTGAAAATAAAATGGGCAGCGAAGCCATCTTGGCAGCGATGGCAGTGGTAAAAATTCCGTTAGACTTGTTGATTGCGTATGTGCTGGCGCTTTGCCTTGCGGATCAAACAAATGCGGCGGCGATCATAGCATCTGCCGGTATGGCAGCGGTCAAGGAGAAAGCTGTAAATACGAAGCCCGAACTCACCCTCAAACAAGGAGCTACGGGAGTGATAAAACTTAACAGCCTGGCAGCGAAATATAATGGCAAAAGATGTACTGCGACGTATTACTGGCAATATGGATTGATGGTGGCAGGGGTGCTGGTATGGTACGACCTTCCAGATACCAATGTCTCCAGGACTACCGCCACCGGCATGCCTACCGGAGTAGCAGTATTCTTCCGCCGGGCATACATGACTACCCGTGGCGGACGGACTCCCTGGAGTGCGCCTAAGCCTATCTCGCCGGTATAGGGGATCAATTAGGAATTAGGATGTGCATTTTCCTAATTCCTAATTTATAATTCCTAATTAAAGGCTGCTGGTACTTTGCAAAATTATTAGTAATTTTGCAGCATAATAATAAAATTAATTTGATGAAGAAGATACTTGTACTTTTAGGTTTGATACTAAGCCTTAATAATGTTTTCGCATATAATGTAACGATTGTAGAAAGTCATTATACCAATCCTGGACAAAACATGGATACTATATGGTACCAGGTCTGTGTGGCAATGGGATATACTCCGGTTATTGTTCAGCAGACTGCGCTTGATGCCAATACGTTCTTTTCTACCACAGATTTATTGATTATTTCATCAGGGGTAATAGCACTTCCTGCTAACAGGGTTACTACTATTCAGCAGTTTGCTCAGACCGGGAAACCAGTCTATATTCAGACAGAATATGAATCTACCTTTGATGCTAATCAAGCTTTCCAGACGATAGTAAATAATTTAGGCGGTACTTTTGCATGGGGGGGCACCACAGCAGGAACCCTGGCACCAATGAATGAATTAGGGACCTTCGCCACTACAAATAATGTCGTGGCTCCATTGACATATTTCTGGTACGGATGTTATGGAATCGCAGGATGCAATGTTATGAATATGATACAATATGATACCTTGTATTATGGCTTTCAATTTTGTCCTGGAAGTTCATCAATAGGTTCTATAAGTACCACCTCTGATCAAGATTGGGTGAATACATCTACCAGTCTTTTATTCATGCAAAACATATTGACACATCTTATTAATTCGTCTTCTCTGTGTACTTCAAGCGGGAGTAGTCCGGTGATACATCTTGGAAATGACACCACATTATGCAATGGTCAGAGCCTTATTCTAAATGGTACGTTCCCAAATTCTACCTATCTCTGGAGCACCGGCGCTACTACTTCTACCATCTCGGTTAATACTACCGGAAGTTATTCTATAGCTGTTACTGACAGTTGCGGAACGGGCAGAGATACCATCCATGTTACCTTCTCACCGCCACCTACCGTCACTACAGGTCCCAATGATTCTATATGTAATGGTTCTTATGCTCAATTGTCGGCTTCCGGCGGTACTTCCTATAGTTGGACTCCCATCAACACACTCAATAATCCTCATATCGCCAATCCTATCGCTACACCCACCACTACTACCGTCTATACTGTCACTGCATCTATTGGGAATTGTAATGCTACTGCCACAGTTACTGTTGTCATTCGAGCCAATGCCCATGCCTCTTTCACGGCAGATACCTTTACCGGATGTAATATCCTGACAGTAGATTTTACCAATCTAAGCACCAATTATGATTCCTCCTATTGGTCCTTTGGAGATGGTAATCACAGCCACAATACTAACCCTTCCCATACTTATGGTGTCGGAACTTATACTGTCTCATTAGATGTCTTTAATGCCGACGGTTGTAACAGCGACACTACTGTTTTCGCGTATATTGTAGTGATTGCTTCGCCTACTATCAACCCACATTTTACCCCCTCACCTTCCACAGGTTGCGAACCTATGACGGTGCATTTCACCAACACCACCAATGTAGGAACCTCCTGGTACTGGCAGTTTGGAGATAATTATACCGATACTGCCAGGAATCCTGTTCATACCTATGATACTACAGGATATTTCTTAGTCTATCTTACCGTTACAGACTCCACCGTCTGTGGAGTTCAAACCGCGCAATATACCGTGTGGGACACTGTCAATGTCTCGCCCATCAATAGTTTCACAGCATCTAATATGAGCGGATGTACACCAGACACCATCACTTTTACGAACACCAGCACAGGGGCTAATGCCTATTACTGGAAGTTCGGAGATGATAGTACCTCTACCGCTTATAGCCCTGCACATATCTATACTACAGCAGGGCAAGACACTGTAACTTTAATCAGCTATGGACTCGCCGGATGTAATGATACCACGCATCTGATAGTAAACATTACACAGGCAGAAACTGTGGTGAGTACCTTTACTGCAAGCCCCCTGTCAGGCTGTGTTCCGGTTACTGTTCACTTCACCAATACCAGCACAAATGCTAATCATACACTGTGGAATTTCGGTGATACAGACACCAGCAGTACTATAAATCCTGTTCATACTTACTCCTCCCCGGGAACTTATGTTGTGAAGCTATATAGCATCAATATCTCCCCCTGCGGATATGTCGTTGACTCCTCCACTTCCACAATTGTTGTGAATGCTTATGCGCATGATTCCTTTACAGTAAGCACTGATTCAGGATGTACACCACTCACGGTTACCTTCAATAATCTAAGTACCAATGCTACAAGCTACACCTGGAACTTTGGAGATAATTCTGGTCCCAACTCTAATACAAGTCCCACACATATCTATACCACAGCGGGGACAGATACTGTTACCCTGATAGGTTTTGGTGCAGGTGGGTGCAATGATACGATACGTTATTCCCCTATCACAATCATTGGTGCGCCCATTACTGTCAGTTCTTTCACACCCACTGCGAATCTTAGTGCCTGTGATAGCCTTACCGTTCAGTTCACCAATGGCAGTTCCAATGCGGTGTCTTATCTATGGAAGTTTGGTGATGGAGATTCAAGCAATGTTACGAATCCATCACATACCTATACTACTTCCGGAACTTTTACGGTAACACTTGTCGCCTATGATACCACTGCCTGTGGCGTGGCTACTGATACTTCAAGACATCAGAGCCAGATAACCATCAATCCTACGGCACATGCCGCCTTCCCTGACAGTAACTTTGTGGGATGTAATAACCTCACCATCAGTTGGGGCAATCTAAGTACCAATGCCATAGGATATAAATGGTACTTCGGCACAGGAGATTCCAGTCTCTCCGGCAATCCAATATACTCCTATACCAATGTCGGGATATATCCTGTAACCCTTATAGCTTATGGTGCCGGAGGTTGTAATGATACGCTCGTAAGTCAAGACACGGTTACGATTATTGATGCCACCATTCACAGTGCTTTCACTGCCGATTCTATATCAGGATGTGCACCTTTCACTGTTCAATTTACCAACAACAGTGTGCATGGATCCACCTATCTATGGGTCTTTGGTGATGGCGGAACGAGTACCCAGACGAATCCAAGTCATACCTACCTCGATTCAGGAACTTTTACAGTAAAATTATATACCATTAATAACACTAACAGCCCATGTGGAATCCTTAAAGATTCATCCCTTTTGAATACTACTATTTCTGTGGACACACCCTTCCATCCACGAAGTTTATTTACGGTTTCTCCTGTGTCAGGATGTTCTCCTGTCATAGCTACATTCGTTGATAGCAGCACGAATTACAACTTTGAATACTGGAACTTCGGAGATGGGAATGTGGATTCGATATTCAGCTTCCAGACACAGGCACATGCTTATTATGCAGGCACTTATACCGCGACTTTAATCACCGCCTACTTCAATAAATGCAACACAGCACCAGATACCATGAAGGTAAACATTACTGTAGATACCTGCAATCTTTATATTCCGAATATCTTCTCTCCAAACAGTGATGGAAAGAATGATATGTTCAATTTTGAAGCAGCGGGATTCACCAATTATCATCTTGAAATATTTGATCGTTGGGGATTAAAAGTCTTTGAAAGCAACGATAATAAAGTGCAATGGAATGGTAAAGTAAACAATACCGGCAGCGAATCTCCTGATGGCACTTACTACTACATCTTCAGTTCCATTGACTATAATTCAAAGCCTTTCCAGACACATGGATACTTTACTTTGATAAGGTAGTCTCTAATTGACAATTGATAATTGACAATCGAGTTCTAATGTCAATTATTCATTGTCAATTCTCAATTGTCAATGAAGCCTCTCCCAAAGAAAAAACCAACGACAAACAATTCCTTCAAGCGTTCGCTTGGCTTGATAGTGGCGGCTTTCGGGTTCTTGTTATATGTTCAGACTATTGAATATTCATTCGTAATGGATGATGCTTCTGCCATTAAACAAAACCATATAGTTCAGGAAGGCATCAAGGGGATCAGCACCTTGATTCATACCCCTTATCGTTATGGTTATTGGACCAATAAGGATGAATTATATCGCCCTTTATCCCTGATAATGTTTGCTATAGAATGGCAGTTCTTCCCTGATTCTGCATCACTGTTTCATTTAATAAATGTCTTGCTTTATTGCCTTACGGGCTATCTTTTATTTAATGTATTATGCAAGTTATTTAAGCCTCAACTCCTGATGCCATTCATCGCAACACTGCTATTCATGGCACATCCGGTACATACAGAAGTCGCTGCTTATATCAAAAGCGGCGATGAGATCCTTTGCTTTTTATTTTCTTTAATATCTATAAATCTTATCCTTGATTTCCTTCAATCAGGGAAATTATCCAAGCTTCTCTTTGCTTCCATAATGCTCTTCCTTGCCTTATTAGCAAAGGAAACAGCCATCACTATGGCGCTTATTATTCCAATGATTATTTTCTTCTTCAGAGAGAATAACAAGGCTCAATTCGTTAAGATAATCGCCTCATTAATCATAGCCACAGGAGCGTATCTTTTAATGCGAACCAATGCTCTTGGTGGCATCATCAACACCAAGGAAATAGCCGCTGTTGATAACATTCTGGCTTCGTCACCGGATTATATCAGCAGGGTCGCCACAGCTATTTATGTCTTAGGAAAATACCTTCTGTTAGTAGTTATTCCAGTGCATCTTTCAACAGATTATTCTGCATCGGAGATCACTATTATAGGCATTTCCGACTATCGTTTTATTATTTCATTCATCATTTATTTATCTCTTTTCATTTATGGTATCATTCGATTAAGAAAGAAAGATGTAATTGCCTTTTGCATCCTCTATTTCCTCATCACCATTGCCATTGTTTCTAACCTCTTTGTTATCATCGGAACGGTGATGGCTGACAGGCTTCTTTATATTCCTTCATTAGGCTTATGTCTGTTGATTGCTTATCTATTAACCAGGATATTCAAGCCAAATTCTTCAGTAAAAGAAAGTTCCTCAGTAAAAAACTTCATTGGGAATAACAAAAGAATATTGTATGCCACCACCATCATTCTTGCCTTCTATTCCATTAAAACCTGGAGTAGAAATCCTGTGTGGAAGGATACTAATTCGCTCTATATAGCAGGGGTCAAGGATGCTCCCGAAAGCTCGAGAAGCCATTATTTATATGCCTTGTATTTGCTGGATAATGAAGCTATCCCTGAACAAAACCCTTCGCGAAGAAATGGATTATTCGATGAGACGGTTAATGAATTCAAAGCCTCTTTGGACTATTACCCCATCAACTTTAATGACTATCTGAATCATAAAATAACTATCAATAATCAAGATAAGCAATTCCTCGTCGAAACCTTCAAAATGATTGCCATTACATACAGGCATAAAGGCGATACTGCCAATACAAATCTGTATATTAATAAAGCGAATGCGGCTGAAGTTGGCAATTAAGGGCAAAATGTTTGATTGTCTCTTCAAGATAAAGACTTTAGCAATGATTGTTTAATGTGCTTCCATCTTTATTCCCAAAAACCTTACCTGTTCCAAACTATTCCCCCCTAATCAAGAATTCTTTTCGGAGATAGATTTCCTGATTTTCTTGAGTTTTATACTTAAAATCGGACCACCGGAGACATTTATCATAGCAGAAAGGATACTCTGGTCGTAAGAAAGGACAATCCGGTCGTAAGAAAGGACTATCTGGTCGTAAGAAGGGACATTTTTGTCGCAGGAAAGGACTATCTGGTCGTAAGAAGGGACATTCTGATCGTAGGAAAGGACAATCCGGTCGTAAGAAAGGACAATCTGATCGTAAGAAAGGATATTCCAGTAGTAGGAAAGGACAATCTGATTGTAGGAAAGGACAATCTGATCGTAAGAAAGGACACAATTGGCATAAATTACTGACAGGTTTTTCTCCTGTCAATAGTTTATTAGTTAAAAATGCCCTCTGGGACTTTCATCAAACTTTTATTTAGTATAATTTTGAAAGAAGTCTAATGACTATTTGCTCGCCCACCACAATCCTATTTTAATCGTAAAATCAATATAGAATTGTGATGCCGAATAGCTGGAAAGTTGAGCGTAAGGAGCAGTATAATAATTGCCATTACCATCAGTTGTGGTAACGCTCCAAATGTCTCTTCTTTGGGCACTGATATTTCGAAGCCCAACCGAAATACTTTCTTCAATAATTGTCTTCGCACCTGTCCACTGATACCCATAAGATATGGCAAAAATCGTTTCATTTTGGTATTCCGACATTGGGGTTGCAGTGATATAATTCACTGAATTATAATCAATAGAATTCCCACCGCTATTAGTTACAATGGGGGTAGAATTGACATTGCTTGCCGAAAAATTATATCTTCTATATTGAAAATTAATACCGAAATAACCACCGTCAAAGCCATCTTCGGTTAGAAAAAACTTAGGTTGAATTTCTATGAAGTAACCAAGGCTGGAAGTACGATTGGTAAAGTCCCAGTAATTATCTCCAAGATCGGTAGTGTTGGACAACATATAACTGGAAGCAGGCATTAAAAGAGTATTGTTTTTTTGGACGGTAGGAGGGTTGTCAAGACCGTCATAAATCCATCCTTCTGAATAATTATGCCCCGTCAAACCGCCACCAACCTGAATGGAAAAGATGTCGCTTAACTCATGTTCATAATGCAAGCCGTAGAGACCTGAAACAATGTCTGCCAAACCTAATTTGATGGCAGAGCCGTTATAAGCTTTTGGATCTTTGGTTCTGTTGGCTCCGAAGAAGATAACTTTAGTGCCTGTTTTAGTGGAATCAGCTTGAGAAAAAAGGCTGTTTGCAGCAGCGAATAAAAGAATAATGGTAAGGATTTTTTTCATATTAACTATATTTATTATAAGTTTGCAAACTTAGATAAAAAAATATTAATTAAACAAACAAGATGAAAAGAATTATTTTATTAATTGTAATGCTTGCCGCAGGTGAGCTATTTGCCCAGCAAATAAAGGTGAACTGGGGTGTGGAATTTAAGAATGATAAGAAAGAAACGATCTCTGATGTCATCCATGATGATGGGACAAACATTTATTCAACTGTTATTGCCAGGACTGGCGGCGGGCTTTTTTCTAAGTTGACTATCACTCCGGCGTTGGTGAAATTTGATAATACAATGCAGCCTATAAAAAGGTTCGATTTTATCACCAATGAAAAGGACGTTCATTATCAAGGGGCTTATTATTTAGGAGGTAAATTCTTTTTCATTACCGACCTGTTTAATAAAAGAACAAATACCCTTGAACTTTATGCGCAGAAGATAGATAAGGACCTGAATCCTGAAGGAGAAAACATGATGATCTGGAAAATTATCGGAGTAAAAGGAGAGGAAACGAAGTTTAAGTTTTCCTTTTCAGAAGATTCAACAAAGTTTTTGATTTTTGTACAGGCAAAGCAAAAACGGAAGGAGATGAAAGACCTTGCACTAAAGGTTTTTGATGGTAAATTTAATACTTTCTTTGAAAAGAATATTGAATATCCATATACGGAAGAAGGGATGGTTATTAAGAATTGCCAGGTAACCAATGGCAATGAAGTTTATGCCATTTTGAAGGTTTATAAAGAGGGTAAAGCTGGCAAGGATGAGATAAAAGAGAATGGAAAGAAGGTTCCCGGCTATGATATTATAATCAAAAGATACTCTCCTGACGGCACTGAAAAGGAAGTTACGGTAGATATGGGCGGACGTTTCCTTGATGAGTGGTGGGCAACGGATGATCATTTTGGGAATCTTCATTTATTCGCTTCTTATGAAGAAGAATTTGAGAAAGGTATTAATGGATTTGTATTTATGAAATTAGATCCTAAGACTGGTCAGATTATTTCTCAATCAAATTGGCAGATACCTATGGAATTGTCCATTCGAATCGCTTTAATTCAAGATGATAAATCTAAAAGCAAGACACCTGCCATTAATAGGAAATTTGGTATTACTGATCTCAAAGTCAATGACGATGAAACTGTTTCTGTAATACTTGAAAAGAACTATGTTGTTGTTTATACCACCGGTGGAATGAACGGGCAGCCGAGTTATACGCATTATGTTTATAATTCTGAAGGTATGATAGCTCTTAATATTGATAAAAGTGGCACGGTAAGTTGGTATAAATACCTTCCAAAAATACAGCAGTCAGAAGCTACCACAAGATATATGTATCATGCAGCAATGTTTTATAAGGACAAAATATATGTCTTGTTTAATGATGAGATTAAGAACGAAAGTTATGATTATTTAAATGGAAAAAAGTCGCCCAAGAGATTCACCGATCGCAAGAAGATGAACCTGATGATGGCAATAATTGATAAGGATGGCAATGCGACATTCAGCCTTGTTGGGAATGCTGAATCTATGGAAACTACAATAGACATTAATCTTAGCAAACAAATATCCAAATCAAGAATGATGCTTTGCGGGTATAGATATAAGAATGATGAGGTCAAACTTGGCACTGCTGATTTCGAATAAGGTCTCGATGTGATTAATAAAAGAGGCGGTACTATTTGTATCGCCTTTTTTATTGATGAAAAATCAGTATGACCGCCTCCTTCCAATATCCTATATTCGCACCAATAAAATAACAATAGATTATATGTCAGAAAAGGTTAATTTAGATTTTAATAAAAACGAGGATCACAATAAACTTTCCCTCTCTAATATGAAAGGTAAATTGGAAAAGATATACCAGGGCGGAGGGAAAAAAGCTGCGGATAAACAACATGAAAAAGGCAAGTTATTAGCTCGTGAACGTATTGCTTATTTGATAGATAAAGACAGTCGTACAGTGGAGATTGGTGCTTTTGCAGGTGATGGAATGTATGAGGAATATAATGGCTGCACAAGTGGAGGAGTCGTTACAGTTATTGGATATGTTTCCGGTAGGCAATGCCTAATAGTTGCGAATGATGCAACGGTGAAGGCAGGTGCCTGGTTTCCTATTACAGGCAAGAAAAATCTTCGTATTCAGGAGATAGCAATGGAGAATAAACTGCCAATAATATATCTCGTAGATAGTGCCGGCGTGTTCCTCCCGATGCAGGATGAAATCTTCCCTGACAAAGAACATTTCGGCAGGATATTTCGCAATAATGCCATCATGTCGAGCATGGGTATCATTCAAATTGCTGCCATCATGGGAAGCTGTGTGGCAGGCGGGGCGTACCTTCCCATCATGTCGGACGAGGCGATGATAGTGGATAAGACAGGGAGTATTTTCCTTGCCGGTTCCTTCCTTGTGAAGGCTGCAATTGGTGAAGAGGTGGACAATGAAACCCTTGGTGGAGCTACAACTCATTGCGAAATATCCGGCGTAACTGACTATAAGCATCCAGATGATAAGTCGTGCCTTGATGCTATTCGGAATATATTCAGCAAGATAGGTGATTACCAAAAGGCTGGATTCGACAGGGTTGCAGCGATGCCTCCTACAAAAGATCCGAAGGATATCTATGGTATAATTCCTGTGGAAAGAGACAAGCCTTATGACATGGTGGAAATCATTCATCGCTTAGTGGATAACTCCGAATTCGAGGAGTATAAAGAACTCTATGGCAAGTCCATTCTCTGCGGCTTGGCAAGGATAGAGGGCTGGGCAGTGGGCATCGTGGCGAACCAGCGCAAGGTTGTGAAGAGTAAGAAGGGCGAGATGCAATTCGGGGGAGTTATCTACTCTGATTCTGCTGATAAGGCTGCGCGATTCATCATGAATTGTAATCAAAAGAAAATACCTCTTGTTTTCTTGCAGGATGTAACGGGTTTTATGGTGGGTTCGAGGAGCGAGCAGGGTGGCATTATTAAAGATGGTGCCAAGATGGTAAATGCTGTGGCAAACAGTGTGGTTCCTAAGTTCACCATCATCATCGGGAACTCTTATGGGGCGGGCAATTACGCCATGTGTGGCAAGGCTTACGACCCTCGATTAATCGTGGGCTGGCCCTCGGCAAATATCGCTGTGATGGGAGGCTCACAAGCGGCAAAAGTATTGCTGCAGATAGAAGTGGCTACACTCAAAGCGAAGGGCATGGAAATCACTCCCGAAGACGAAGCTGCTTTATTAAAGAAAATCATTGACCGCTATACCGCCCAAACCTCCCCTTATTATGCTGCGGCACGTCTCTGGTTAGATGCAATCATTGACCCGCTCGATACCCGCAAAGTCATCTCTATGGGAATAGAAGCCGCCAACCACGCCCCTATCGAGAAGGCTTTTAATGTGGGGATTTTGCAGACATAGGGGAGGGGTGATTATACAATTATATAAAATGTACTTTGATTAAGGATTCAACTCGGTTGAAATCCTTATCCATTGTTGCGATATCGTAACCGTTCTCTTTTGCAACACAAAACTGGTAGGCATCATCGAAGTCTAACCTGTTATTTATTGCATCATCTTTTAGCTTTACATAGTTCTCATTACCCAAAGTTATTAAGGGAATATTAGGCAAAATATCTTGTGTGAATTGATTGAACTTCTCATACTTATTTTCTCGAAAAAGTATCAGTCCAATTGAATGCAATGAGAAATCAGAGATAGCGATTTGCTCTATGTTTGCAGATAAGAATTGCTTGCACTTTTCCTTTGCATCCTGCTCAAGAAGTATCTCAAGAAAGATGTTGGTATCTACTAAAATCATTACCTGATTTTACTGATAAAATGTTGCAGGCTCACACCATTGAATTCATTTTTCAATTCCTTCAAGCCCCCTTCCCAAGCGAAGTTTAAGGACTTCTTCATCGGCTTTTCTTCCACAGGTTTCTCTTCCCATATTATGATTACTTTCACTTCCTTTTCCTGAATCTGTGGACTGTCTTTCGGAATTTCAATTATGCCATTATGGATAATTGTTTTGAATTCTACTTTGTTCATTTTCGTATTTTATTAGAGTGCAAAGATAGGAAAATAAAGGGAATTGGAATCTCCATACTCATAGAAGCCGCCAACCACGCCCCTATCGAGAAGGCTTTTAATGTGGGGATTTTGCTGACTTAAGAGTCGGTTTAAGGTTTAAGATTTAAAGTTTAAGGTTTTGGGCGACGACATTTATCGGTAAGAATTAGTTTTTCTTCAGGAATATCCATTCCCATTAGTTTTGCTTTTCTTAATTTTGCAGAAAATAAAAGTAGAATGACAACAGCAACAGTTAAAGGAGTGTATGATGAAGGACACATTATTCTTAAAGAAGAAGCCCCTGTAAATACCAGAACCGAGGTGGTAGTTACTTTTCTTATTGAAGAAAAGGAGGCACCAAAGAAAGGTAAAAGAGCTGCAGGGGGATTGAAGGGATTGGTTGATATTCCTGATGATTTCAATGATATGGTTGATTATTGGTAATGGGTAAAAGCTACTTGTTGGATACGCATTGTTTGATGTGGTATCAAGGCGATCATCCAAGATTACCAAAAAAAATAAAGGAGTTGATAGAAGACCCGAACAAATCAATTTATTTTAGCCAGATAAACCTATACGAGATAGCCATTAAACAAAAGATAGGGAAGTTGCCATCCTTTAAATCAAATATCAGGCAGGTTTATGATCAGGCAATTAAGGACGATTTTATCATGTTAAATATCACAAATGACCATCTGATTGCCTTCGAGAATATTCCATTAATAGAAGACCACCGCGACCCTTTCGATATATTATTAATAGCTACTGCGCACGAGGAGAATCTTATCATCTTAACCAATGATGATAAATTTCTGCTCTATCCCGAATTGGTGAAGTGTCTTTGGTAATGGATATTAGATAGAAGGTATAGAGTATAAGGGAATAAAGATATACCACGCCCCTATCGAGAAGGCTTTTAATGTGGGGATTTCACAGACGTAGGGGAGAGGAATCCCTTATTTAGGACTATCTTCTTTTAATTTCACAACATAGGATACAAATTCATTATCTGCTTTCTTAAAATCATTAGAAGCGGTATCAATAGATTTATTATCTTTTATCCAGGCAAAGAGTCTTTCATTATCAAAATAGAACTTTTCATTATCAACGATTTTGCCGGTGGATGTATTAGTCCATGTTTGTTCAGAATAAATCATCTTGCCATTAACAAAATACCAAAATACTTTTTTATCAACATCTTGATCTTTATAACTAACAGTAATCATTTGCAATTCTTTATCTTTTGAATAGACAAATCTATATCCTGTATTATTCTCTACTTTCACTTCCTTTGTGAAGCTACTAATATTACTTTTAATCTTCTGCCATTGCTTATCAATAGCACTGATTTGCTTCTCTGTTTGAGCAAACATTCCTTGAATACAAAGGAGTCCAACGATGATTGCTACAATTATTCTTTTCATTTTATATAATTTTAATTGTTTGTTTAACGAAGGCAAATATAAATTATTTTAATGATTAATTCCAACATTCAGCATCAGAAAAAGACTACCAATATATAGGAGTGTTTTCATGGGGGGAATCGGAAATTATTTTTCATGGGGCGAAGGTAAGAAATCGGGGGATATATTTCACTCCTACGGAGTTTATGGGATATTCGGGTATGTTATTTTCTATTATGATTACACTCCTACGGAGTTGTCTG
>JABDAW010000035.1 GCA_013288905.1 Bacteroidota bacterium
AATTCCAGAAAAAGTCCCTAAAAAAACAGTTTGAATTTTGAATAGAGTTCTTCGGGGAATAGAATACAGATTAACAATAGGAACGCAGATGACGCAGATTTATATGATAAGATATGATTTTTTCTTTGTGAAATCATATCTTATCATATAAATCCGCGTCATCTGCGTTCCTTTTTCTTAAATCACATTCTATTTATCGAGGATATCTAATATCAGAAATCGGGAAAAGGATGGCTGGCGGCAAATCCTTCAAATTCTTACAGGGGTCGTCCCCTGCGCGAGGGATTCCCGAAATATCATTACAACTGTCATCCCCCGCGTGAGGGATTCCCGAAATATCATTACAACTGTCATCCCCCGCGTGAGGGATTCCCGAAATATCATTACAACTGTCATCCCCCGCGTGAGGGATTGAAGAAATATCATTACAATAGCAATCCCCTGCGCGAGGGATTGAAGAAATACCATTATTATGGCAATCCCCCGCGCGAGGGATGGCGATTTCCCGTTATAATCCCTCGCGCGGGCTTATCTATGCACACAAATTCTAAATATCGAATATTGAACAAGGAATATTGAATAATGAAGGTAGGAAAACTTAAAACAAGGTAAATTCTGAACTTCATCACTTATAAATTCCACCTTTCCCACATTCAAAATTCAATATTCCTTGTTCAATATTCATTATTTTTTCTTCATTAAAATTGTGTGCATAGATAAGCTCGCGCGGGGGATTGCAAACCCTATTTTCAAGGTCAAAAAAGAAGCCCCGAAACTATTCCAAGAAGTTTCGGGGCTAATGATTAGGGTTAAATGTATGTGGTTATTTCAAAATTACCATCTTTCCATTCGCTGCAATTCCCTCACTGGAAATAAGTTCCCAGAAATAAACTCCATTATTTAATGGCAAACTCAAAATCTCTTTTCCTTCAATTCCTTTAATATCTGTGGAATAAATTGTCCTTCCCAAAAGATCTTTTATTACGAATTGAGAATTGAAAGTCGAGAGTTGGGAATTGGTAAAGTTATAGGATAAATTGAATGTTCCGTTATTAGGATTTGGAATTATAGAAATATCATCTTCCAAAGAAACCTTGCTGATACCTAAGGAAGTTATAGTGACCATACTTGTGTCAATACCGCATTGATTGGTCACAATCAAGGTTACATTAAAATTCGAAAGAGAGGTATAGGTATGCACAGGATTCTGCGATGAACTGCTGTCTCCATCGCCAAAATACCATTCGTAGCTATCGCCCAAACCATTGACGGTATCTTTAAAATAGACCGTCATATTATGCAATGAATCTTTGATGCCACTGGTAGGGGCAGTAATCACATTAATCGTAGCCGAACTTGTAACAGGTCCATTGCCAGCTAATACAGTGCAGATATTAGTCGCCGAAATATGAAGAGTCTTGGCACCCAAAGTATTGTATAGGACATTTACACTGTCGCCCACGCTATCCGTAATGATCCCTAATGGAGCCGTCCAGATATACGATGAAGTCGGAATATAAGGAACTGTGGCTTCGGTAGTATCATGAAGGCAAACATAAGGCGGAGTGCTGATGCTGACATGTGGAATGTCAATAACATTAATGGTATCATTAGGAGAAACCGGTCCATGACAACCATAACTAATCTGTTCTATATTTACAATTATTTGAGTGAAAGCAGGCTGGTCATAAAAAAATAAACTCGTGCCTGAAGTGGAATCACCTACAAAATCGCCATGCCATTCGAACTGGGAATTATAATCATAAGGATTCGGCTCCAGCAAAATATAAACATAATCATTATTTGATGCCGGTGGGCAAATATATCCATGAATAGTATCATAGCTATTCGTCTGTGGGTAATAATCAACAAGATTGGTTATCGTAAATGGATTATCACTTGGTGCGCCAATAGTCAGGCGAGTAAGGCTGCCTAAAGAACTGTCAGAATACAAAGTGTTAGTAGCAATTACCCTTAGGTAATAATGACCAGGCTGGATGCCCATCGCTTGCAAAGGAATCAAAGCAGGAATGGTTAAAGTCAATGAAGTATCATGCGTTGCAGCCACCTGACCCAAGGCACCTGCCGCTCCTACCGGCAGGAAATAATTTGTATCCAATAGCTGGACTTTAAAAATATTCCCTGAATTATAAACCTGGTTATTATTCCAGGTATGCGTCTGAATGGTAAGCGGTGTATCAATACCCACAGTTGTCGGGGTGAGACAGATGTGAATATCTTCACCATTGTTAGTCTTCAGGTCGCAATGCTGAATGCAGAAAGGTCCGTACCTTGTAATGTTTGATAAAGGATAAGTTGACATTACCCTGATGTAATAATTACATCCATCTGGAAGATCAGGAATCTTCACAGAAATAGATCCCGCAGAATAATAGGTTGTATTATCCAGTATTGAATCAAGTCTCACCGGATTAAAAAAGAAACCGGTAGTATCCGAAATTTCAGCTACATAATAATTCCCCTGAAAATAATTTCCCGAAGAGGTAAAAGTTACACCAATAGAGCTGCCGACACATACTGCATTAGTATCCCTCATGGGTGCAGGCTCGGTGGTAGTAATGGTGTTTTGAGCAATTGTTTGCAATGAAACAAACAGCACTGCTGTAATTAAAGTCAATATTTTATTCATAGTTTAAATTTTTATTTGAAGGCGTAAAATTAGTGAAAATTTATTAAACAAAACAAACTTGATATTTTTAACCAATGAAAATGACCGATAATAAATGGGAAAAACTATTCGTTCAGGAGGGAATATTTTTGCCAAGCCGCAAGTTTTTAAACCAAATAACTTCTAAAAAATCGTAACATCAAATAAAATTAAATACATAAAAATATGAAAAAAATAACCGTAATCCTTGCTCTGATGAGCACTGTACTGTTTCTCGCTCCTTCCTGTAAGAAATGCGATAGAGACCAGCAAAATCAAGCCCTTACTCAAACAGTAACCGCTTCGATTAATGAAAACACAAGCTATACTTTTGAAGTCCCTGCGAGCAACAATCACAATCCCTTTCAGATTGCTACGCAGGCTACCAACTTCAAGGTCAGCCAGATAGCAACGACGGCTACAGGCAGTGTTGTTTATCAATACACTCCGACTTTAAATTATGTCGGCAGCGATCAGGTAATTCTTAGTAATGAATCAGGTCCTGTGATGGGAACTCCTCCTCCTCCTCCCAATGGCTCAAACAACATGAATGGAGGCTGTGGTCATAACCCTCCTCCACAATGCAATCACGGCAATTGTCCCGGGCATGATGATAGTATGAGCATCACAATTAATATCACCGTGAAGAGCACTGCCGCTGCCACAACTACTAACACGAATACTTATTAGGATTGAATTATTTTTGGGATAACAATTCCAGATTAAGGTTTCATAAAAGAGATTTTAATCGGGAATTTTCATTTGATATTTATTCACTTGCTCCATAAATTCATAATTTTGCAGCATAAATAATTTAATAAGATGAACAAGGAAATCATTACACCGGCATCAGAAATAAAAATCATGCTGGATGAATTAGGAATAAAAGAATTTAATAACGGAGCTTGTACAGGAACCGAATGGCTCGATACTAAAGGCGAAATCATAGTGTCACATTCTCCTGCCGATGGGAAAATAATTGGGAATATCAAACAAGCTACTACTGATGATTATGAAAAAATTATTCAAACGGCTCAAGGTGCATTCCTTCATTGGCGCATGGTTCCTGCACCTAAACGCGGCGAGATAGTTCGGCAGATAGGAAATGAATTGAGGAAATATAAAGAGCCTCTGGGTAAGTTGGTTTCTTATGAAATGGGCAAGATCTACCAGGAGGGTTTGGGTGAAGTTCAGGAGATGATTGATATTTGTGATTTTGCGGTAGGATTATCTCGCCAGTTGAATGGTTTCACTATGCACTCCGAGCGTTTCAAGCACAGAATGTATGATCAATATCATCCCCTTGGAATCATTGGGGTGATCTCTGCTTTTAATTTCCCTGTGGCTGTATGGGCTTGGAATGCAATGCTGGCTTTGGTTTGTGGAGATGTGGTTGTTTGGAAGCCTTCATCCAAGGTGATGCTGTGCGCCATTGCGACTCATAATATTGTTGCCAAAGTCCTGAAAGAAAATGGTATTCAGGAAGGCGTTTTAAACCTTGTTGCCGGTGGTTCAAAATATGTTGGCGATAACTTCCTTGCTGATAAAAGAGTGCCTTTGATTTCTGCAACAGGCTCTACAAGAGTTGGTCGAAGAGTAGGGAAAATTGTTGGTGAACGCCTTGGAAGAAGCCTTCTGGAATTAGGCGGAAATAATGCCATCATCATTACTGAAAATGCTGACTTGGATTTGGCATTAAGAGCTGTTCTGTTTGGTGCTGTAGGTACTTGCGGACAGCGTTGTACTTCCACAAGAAGATTAATCATTAAGGATACGATTTATGATGTATTCAAGGAGAAATTAATCAATGCTTATAAAGATATTCGTATCGGAAACCCGCTCGCAGCGGATACTTTGGTAGGTCCTATGATTGACAAAGGTGCAGTGAATGATTATCTGAAAGCTATCGAAGAAGTAAAGAAAGAAGGAGGTAAAATCATTGTTGAAGGAAGTGTGATGGAAGGTGCAGGATATGAATCCGGATGTTATGTCCAGCCTTGTATTGCAGAGGTCAAGAATCATTTTAAGATTGTTCAGGAAGAGACATTTGCTCCCTTGTTATATCTGATAAAATATTCCACAATAGAAGAAGCCATTCAATACCAGAATGATGTGCCGCAAGGATTATCCTCTTCTATCTTTTCAAAGAATATTTTAGAAACAGAGATGTTTCTTTCTCATGAAGGGTCGGACTGTGGCATTGCGAATGTCAATATCGGAACATCCGGTGCTGAAATTGGTGGTGCCTTTGGTGGTGAGAAAGATACCGGTGGTGGTCGCGAATCAGGTTCTGATGCCTGGAAAGTCTATATGCGCCGCCAGACAAATACTATTAACTATAGCACCGAACTACCCCTTGCTCAGGGGATTAAGTTTGATGCTTAGTGGTTTAATTTATCCTCTTAATTTATCCAGAAGATGATTCAACGTCTTCATTTCCTCATTACTAAGGGTTGAAAGATGTTTCTCATATTCAGGCAGGCGTTTATCAATTTCTGCGAGTATCTTTAATCCTGCTGTTGTTATGATGACATCGCTCTGCCGGCGATCAAATGAATTGATGCTGCGTTGAGCAAAATTTTTCCTGACCAGATTATCTACCAATCTCGATGCATCGCAGTTCTTGTCAAGCATCCTTTCCTTCAATAATTTAATTGATGCAGGTTTGGGATGCTGCCCGCGCAGGATTCTAAGGATATTGAATTGCTGGGATGTAAGATTATATTCCTTGAACAGCTTATCTCCATATCCTCCTATCCAATTTGCAGTATAGATGATATTTATATTCAGCTTTTGCTGTTCGCTCTTAAACTCTTTTTGTTTGATTGCTTCTTCTAATTTCATAGCTAATCTGTTAACGAATAAAGATCACCTAATTCATCGGCACTTCAATCACTAATATTTCGCTTTCGGTAGCGGGCACAAATGAAACTTTATCTGTTTCTGTCAAAGCTATTGCATCTCTTTCATCCAGCGTTTTGCCGACCACGGATACCTTCCCTGAAATCAAAAAAATATAAACTCCATTGCCAGCCTTTTTGACTTTATAAGTTGCATGAATACCCCTGGCATACCTTCCCAAAGAGAAATAAGCATCCTGGTTGATCCACATAGATTCATTGGTGCCATCAGGAGAAACGATGCAATCAAACCGGTTCCTTCTGAAATCCGGCTGAAAAAACTTTTGATCATACCGAGGCTTGATATTTCGCTCCATTGGGAATACCCAAATTTGCAAAAACTGCACTTCTTCGGTCTTAGAGGCATTGAATTCAGAATGCGTAATTCCGGTGCCGGCAGACATAATCTGCACTTCGCCAGCCCTGATTACAGAACTATTCCCCATACTGTCCTTGTGTTCCAGAGACCCCTTTAATACAATCGTTACTATCTCCATGTTATCATGAGGATGCTCGCCAAAGCCTTTGCCGGGAGCCACCGTATCATCATTCAATACTCGCAGCATTCCGAAATGCACCTTCTCCGGATTATGAAAGTCTGCAAAGCTGAAGCTATGATAAGTATTAAGCCACCCATGATCTGCATGCCCCCTTTCGGAGGCTTTTTGAAATTCTGTTTTCATATACTGTTTCTGTTTTATGGTTATTTTTCCAGCCGCTAAATTATAAAAATTTCAGTTATAATTTGCATTGAGTCAAACCATTCGATAACTATTCCACCACCACCTTCCCGATGCCTATGACCTCTTTATTCTCATCTATGAGTTTATAGATTCTTTAGCTCTAAAATCTTATTAAGAAAATACTTTGCACTATTACAATTCGGATGTTTGGCGGCATTCAATATGGAGAACTTATGTTTGCTCACAAAGTTATTGGCAAATCTGGTTTTCGTTCCAATGCCTCTTTGAATTTTATCAAGACATATTGATTGGATTTTCTCAAACGGATTATCAACACCTTCCGGATTATCACAAACAAAATTCTCTTTTAATAAACTGCTCATTGCAGTTGAATCAGAAAGAAACCAGGCTTCGATTTCCTTGACACTAATTACCACAATCTGATTTGGTAAGGGCGAAATTCTTTCTTTAGTTTTAGTGATACATACATCAGCATCAAGGTCGGTAAGGATAATAATTACATTGGCTGGTATTTTCCTGTCCTTATTGAGAGTTGTTAATCTTTTGGTTAGTAACGGGAGATTATGAGGCAATAAATTTTGGTTTCCTTCAGCGTTGACTACCTCTGGATCAAAATCAATTCCCAATGATTTTAAATAGTTGAAAAAATCTGATTCTTCGAGGATAAATTTTTCTGTATCTCCCTCAACAATGAAGCCTAACTTTACCATGGAATACCGCCCCCTATGGCATTTGTCAACAATGCTTCATCCATTCTTAAACCAAACAAATCCACTCCCTGAATTTGTTTTACCTGTGTTAATCCATTCTTCTTATCTACAATAATTATCTCATCAGTGGTCAGCACTGAAATGAGTGATTGAGAATGGGTATTGATCCATATATAATGACCTTTTTCTTTGCAAATAAGCCTAATCATTTCTACCAATTCCCGAACCACTTTTGGATTCAAGCCATTCTCCGGCTCTTCGATACAGAGGAATTGCGGCTCGTCGCTTTGGTATAATGCAGTAACGATGGCTATGATATTATAGGTGCCGTCAGAGATAAGACGCTTGGTTAATGGCTTCTTTAAATTGTTTTCATAAATTAATAAGTTATCCGAACCGCTCAATTCTTCTGTTGCAATATCAATATCCTTAAACCCTGGAATTAGCAATTGAAATATTTCTACTAACTCTTCTTTCTTCTTTTCATCTTTCAAGATTCTCTTCAAAACTTTCTCCAAATTTTTTGCATCCAAACTTAGTCTTGAATCATCTAATAATGTTCTTCTATTTAGATCATAATTTTTCACAAAGAGCCTTGTAAAATTTGTAAAATGAAGAAAACTTGGATCATCCATATTATAGTTAAAGGAAAGATTACTAAAGTTAATATCTGGATTTTTCGTTTTAATATCATGAAAAATCTTTCCGTATGTACTAGCTGATAAAAGCCTATAAATGGATTTCTCATTAAAAAAATTCAATTGCATAGAAGGTTTTAAATTTTCACCTAAATCAATATTAAAAAATATAGAAGCGTCTTGCTTATCTTGAATAGATTGGGTTAATATTTCATTGGGGGTGCCAAAATAATTTAACGCATCAAAACCTGTCATTGAATTACAAAAATAAAGCAACTCCAATGCCTCAAAGATATTCGATTTCCCTGAAGCATTCGGTCCGACAAAAACAGAGAAAGGATTTGGATTTTTAAGGGTAATGCTTCCTATTGATTTGAAGCCTTCTATTTTGAGTTCTTTGATATTCATGGCGCAAAATTAGCAATTCACAAATCATTCCCCAAAACCCCATTCCCAAAAAACCTTCCTTTCCACACCTGAAAATCGGGTTTTATAACGGGAAAATAGTCGCAGGAGACATTAATCATAAGAAAGTTTGAAATGCGATTAAGAAAGTTTGAACTTGCGTATTGAGAGTTTGAAATGCGATTAAGAAAGTTTGAACTTGTATATTGAGAGTTTGAAATGCGATTAAGAAAGTTTGAACTTGCATATTGAGAGTTTGAAATGTGATTAAGAAAGTTTGAACTTGTATATTGAAAGTTTGAAATGTGATTAAGAAAGTTTGAACTTGCATATTGAAAGTTTGAAATGCGATTAAGAAAGTTTGAACTGGCATTAAGAAAATATCTTTTTGGTTTTATAGAACAAGAAAAAGCCACGAACTTCAATTTTTATTTTTGAAATTCGTGGCTGAATTTTCCGGCTTAACCTTCGATGTCTATTTCACTGGTACATTTATTATCTGACTTTCTGCCTCTGCCACGCCATGAGAAATTATTGTTACCGAAACATTCTGCGTGGAACCCGATACCAAACCGCCAATAGTGGCATGACCCAAATCATTCGGCTGCGCTCTTACAAATGCCGTCCTGTCTGCATTATATAATTTAATATCATAGCAACAGCCTTGAGGACCTATCGGAAATTCCAAATCAATTTCGCCGGCAGCAACGCCAGGATGTCCGCTAAATACCTGACCTGTCCTACCCCCTTTTCCTTTTACATGAAACGAATAATATTCACAAATTATCGCCGCCGAACCAGTCGTATCCTCGTCCATTGCAGCCTGTACAAGCGCCATTATTTTCTTCAATTGTTTGTTCAAATCGCCCCATGCTTTGATGACTTGATTAACGCCTACTGCCGCACGCATCGCTGCAATCAGACCAGTGAGGACGGTGCCATAAAGAATAGGAGGAATGGTGATGTACAAAGTTTTTGCCGCAGCAGTTTGGATATGCTCTGCACATGTTGCCCTGCCTTCTGCATCATCAGGCGCATCAATGGTGGCAGTAACGATGGGCGTCCAGGTGGACATCAGGATAATGGATTTCACATTGCTTATTTGGTCTTCGTGAATAACAAGAGTATTCCAGATAAAAACAAATCCGAAATTTTTCTTTCCGCTACGGTCGTTTGCAAGATTAACCGTTTTAGTCCCGCTTAAGACTTTGCATTTAAGAGATTCGTCTTTCAAAGCCCGCATTGGCGTGGTGTTTCTTCCGTCATCAATAACATTGAAGAACTTCAGACTCCCTATTGTCTGGAACATTTCATTAAGGATCATAACCATCTGAATGGCTACAAGGATAATTGTTGCTTTTACTTTTTTCATTTTTTAATATTTTAAATTGTTCTTATAAACTTGTTTGGGCAAACAGTGGGGAGTCCTTTTTGTTCAAACCAGTTCACAAGACCGGAGGAGGGGTTACAATTATTCGGTATGCAAAGATAGATAAACTTTAATCAAAAGTTTTGCATACCCTTAAACCTGTCGTTAAAACATGTAATAAATCGAAAGGGCGATATTATTGTTGTTGCCGTAAGCCGGCTGATACGTAGTGATTTTGGAAGATGGATTAATGTAATTGCTGCTCTTGAATGCACTGATGATTCCAAAAGTATATCTTAGCTCAAAGCCCAAGCCCTTAGAGGTTTCGTAGCTGATGCCGAGGGCTGCGCCAATGTCTAATTTATTCATGGAATTAATAATATTTATACTTGCATTGCCGGTGGTATCTGTGGCAATATTTCCAGATACATTTGAAGAATCCTTGTAGGAAATAAATTTTGTGCTGTCATTTTTTGCAGATAATAAATAACTGAAATAGGGACCGAAAAGAACGCTCATGCCACCGGCAAATTGATATTTCAACAATATCGGAACCTCGATATAATTATAGCTCATCGAATAAGTGGTATGAATGGAGGTGGTATGCTGGTTATTCAGGTTGGTATAATTGCCATAGGTATATTGCTCGATATTGGCACCGACATTGCTGAATAAAAGTTCGGTGCGAATGGAAAAATCGGAAGAATCAAAATTAATACTGGAGCAAAGTCCACCATGAAATCCGGCAGACAGATTGCTCGTGAATCCTACCGGGGGATTGGTGATATAAAATAAATTCAATCCTCCTTTAAGCCCTATTTCAAAGGGCTTGTTCTGACTGATTGCCGAGGAAGTTATTAATAAAATAATAAGGAATGAAAAGAGCTTTAATGATTTCATAAGTTTTATTCTTTGGGAATTAATGATAGAAAAATTAATTATCGTGAAGTGCCAAACATATAACTGATGGAAAACTGGAAGGTCTCATTTTGACCATAAGGACCTTGTGTAATAGTCCTTCCATAAGGATCATTATAATCAGGATAAGAGTAGCCGCCTTTGAAAATATTGCTGAATCCAAAAATATAACGGATGCCAAAACCTAAACCAAAATCAAATTGATAACCTGCACCAATCGCAAAACCAAGGTCAGGTTTATTCACCGCAGAATCAAGCTTTCCGGCGGGAGTACTTGCACTGCTCGAAGTCATTACAGGATTCGTATAAATAACGGTTTTTTGAGTTTCATTACCATTGTATGAACTCATCAGCAACATGCCTATGGTCGGACCGACTGAAAAATTCAATCCATTATCCATTTTATATTTCAGCATAATAGGAATTTGAAGATACCCAAGATTGACAGATACTGTGCCAGTATAGGTCATCAGATAAGGGATTCCTGTAGTTGAATTAATAATAAAATTTATGTTTTCCTTCGTGCCGGCAGTGCTGAATAAAACTTCAGGAGCAAGAGAAAAATGATCCGAGAATCCGATATCAACAATGGCTCCTACATGATATCCTACAACAATACTTGTGGAAGATACCGAGGAAGTTCCGGGCGATAGGATGCCATACATATCAGTCAGGTTTAAGCCTGCTTTAACACCAAAATGAATTTCTTGAGCTTGAGTAAGAGATGCTGATGTAACAAGAAAAATCACGATTGTTAAGAATTTTGTTTTTAAGATTAGGATAGTTCTTTTCATGAAATTATTTATTAGAATTTAAACGATATTTATTAAACGATATGGATGCAAATATAGATAAATTGTTTTGAAATGCAGAGGAGAATTTTGAATTCATTTTAATCTTTTGAAGCAGATTTATCTTTTTTATTGAACTTGAACAGGTTCTTTATATCCCCCATAAGAGTTTTAGTTTCCTTATCTTCCTCATAGTAACCATAGCCATAACCATAGCCGTATCCATAACCATAACCATAGTTGCCATAGCCATAACCATAGCCGCCATAACCATAACCATAACGGTAGCCATAGCCCCCATAGCCATATCTTGAACGGGTAGATTCGACACCATTCAAGATTACTGAAAGTCGTTTAATATTGTTGTCCTCAATGAGCTTATTAATATTTTGAATAAAAATTCTTTTGGAGAAATTGGCACGAAGAATATATATCGGGAAATCTGCTAATTGAATCATAGAAAGTCCATCAGTAACAATACCTACAGGCGGGGTATCAATAATAATCACATCATATCTTATCTTTAAATATTCCAAAAATGCGATCATCTTGGGACTGATAATTAACTCGGAAGGATTAGGAGGAATAGGACCAGCAGTAATAAAGTCAAGATGTTCAAGGCTGCTCTTGTATATACATTCCTCGGGTGTATCTTTTTCAATAAGAATGGTACTGATTCCTCTTAAGTTCTCAACATTAAAACCCACGTGAATCTTAGGTTTCCTCATATCTAAGTCAATCAACACAACTCGTTTTCCGGAAAAGGCAATTACACCAGCAAGGTTGATCGCGACAAATGTTTTTCCTTCTCCAGATATTGTGGATGTAACAGCAAGGACTTTAGCACCAGGCTCATTGTCAATGAAGGATAAATTGGTTCGGATAGACCGGAATGATTCAGAAATTACAGATTTGGGATTCTTGTCCACCAACAATTGAGATACTGGAATTTCCTTTTTGTATTTAGGAACTATTCCTAACAATGGGGCATCGGTATATTGTCCAACTTCATCTAAAGCATTGATTTCATTATGGAAGAGATACCTGACAATTATTAAAGCAAAACTTAGAAACAAGCTAGTGAATAAGAAAGCACTTACTACCAGTACACGATTCGGAGAAATAGGAACGTTAGGTATCACAGCCTTCTCAAGTATGATATTATTTGTAACGATGCCAGCCTTAGAAATTTGGTATTCGGCTTTTTTTTCTAAAAGCAAGGAATAGAATTTTTCGTTAATCGAAAATAATCTTAGGAGTCTCGCATATTGAGCTTCCTTTGAAGGAATGCTGTCGAATATATCTCCATACTCCTTTATTTTATCGCTAATGGCAGCCTGTTTATTTTGGGTATTTTCCCTAACAATAACAATGCTTTCTAATAATATTTTTTTCTCTTTTTCAATTCTTTCATTTACAGAAATAACAGCTTTGCTTTTTTCGGTAGCTTGCTGAAGCATTTGATTTTTATCATTCTCCAAAGCTTCAATGTTATGAATCAGGTTAGAAACAATGCCTTCACTATATTGCCCTGCCAGGATTGGAATCAGGCTGCTGATGTCTTTATTCGATTTTATGTTCTCCTCCAATTTATCTAAAACAGACATGTCCAGATCCAATATGATTTTCTGGTTTTCTAATTCGTTAATACGGGTCAAGGTATTATTTGCCATTAATTCGGGATTAATGATTTTATTTGTCTTTTTGAAATCCTCAAGTACATCTTCCGAATTCTTTAAATTTAAGTCTTCAATTGCCAATTGTTTATCAATAAAGTCTAAAACATTGTCCGCACCTTGAGCATTCTTGTTATAATCAAATTTAATAAATTCATTTACTATTGCATTCACAATATCAGCAGCTTTTAATGGATTCTTATCCTTAAATTTTATTTGCAAAGTTTGGGCATCAGGATTAATTAACTGAATACTTATTTGGCTACTTATTGATTTTATTACGGAAGAAGGACTATTGATTACAAAATAATATGCATTTTTTTTTATTAGTTTTTGCTGCCCTTCAATACTATTAATATCCGTTATGAATACCCTGATATTTCCAGATGGTAAATTTACTATTTGTCCTATTTTACAATTAGGAAGTTTTTTAGTTGTTCCATCTTCCCATGTCAATGTATATTCATTGTTGCCATTAAATAGAATAGAATATGGAATGTCTAATTGAGAAGAATCAATAGATTCTATAACTACTGAAAATGGCGACTGTCTGTATAATTCATTAATTAATACTGTCCCTTTGGCATAATAACTTATATTCAGTGGGCGGCTATTAAAAATCTTTTCGAGAAATACTTCTGATCGCATCAATTCCATTTCACCGGCTATTAAGGAATTAGAGTTATTTGATATGTTCATGCCGCTGTTGAAGTTTAATACTTTATTGGCATTGTCCTCAATACCGACCTTTATTATTGAAGCAGATTCATAGATGGGGGCTGTATAGCGCAACTTTATAAAAGAAGCAGTCGTCCCTAATAGTATAAATAAAAATATCCAGAAAAAACTCCTTTGTGCTGTCATGAAGATTAACTTGAAGTCAAAATCTTCATTCAGCATTTTTATCTTTTTCTTAGCCATTTATATATTGTTCAGACTCTTTTAATTTAATAGAACTATTTTGTTTTTGATATTTGATAAACCAGTAGCAATGCTGTTATAATGCCCACTATAGGTGATATCTGGGCAAGTACGCCCTGACTGGTATTTCGCACTGGTTCTACATAAATTATGTCATTTGCCTGTAGTACTATATCACCACTTTTCATAGCATCAATGGTAGATAAATCAACAAGATATATTTGTGGATTCGTTAGTCCTCCCCTTATCAGTTTTATTCGAAATGCTTTACCGGTTTGTTGAATGCCGCCAGCCAATGCCAGAGCTTCTAACAAAGAGGTATTATCATTTACCAAGGTAAGTGAAATACCTGCCCCGCCAGAACCCGGAAATATAATCACCCTTTTATTGATTACTTTTAAAATTATGAATGGTGATTTATAATATTCAGAATACATCTCTTCAAGCATTTTTTCTGCTTCTGGAACAGTCTTTCCTTTGAGATAAACCTTTTCAAATTGAGGCAATTTTGCATAACCATCTTTATCAACCAAATATTCAAGTGAATTGGCAGAGCCACTAATAGGCACACCCAAAGTTCCACTGACTGTAGAAGTAGAACTCCCTAGAATACCGTTATCTATCAATTTATACCCGCCGTTTGCTGAAATATTAAAGGTGAAACGATCATTTGGAGATATGCGGTATTCAGGAACTACCGTATCTTTCATGGTTGCAAATTTATAATCATTGTCCTCCTTGAACATCAGGCTTGGATTAAGAAGACGGCAAGAGGCAGATGCCAAAATTATAAACAGATATATTAGTTTTCGCACAGTTCTTTTCTTTATTTTGAGCGTTCAAAACTACAACAAATTCCGTAATAATGTTATAAGTATATATTTTGCCGGAATTATATTAGCACAAAGATCAACTTTTTCTCCATAGGCTGTTTTCAGAATATGTATAGTTTTGCCCGCTGATAAAACAAATAATTATATGAATATCCTAATCCTTGGTTCCGGCGGCAGAGAGCATACTTTTGCCTGGAAAATTGCCCAAAGTCCGCTTTGCGAAAAGCTGTTTATTGCCCCTGGTAACGCGGGAACTGCTCTATGCGGAATGAATGTTCCGATTGGGGTGAATGATTTTAAAGGAATAAAACAATTCGTCATTGAGAATGAAATAGAGATGGTCGTTGTCGGTCCTGAAGACCCTTTGGTGATGGGCATTCATGATTTTTTCTTGAATGATAATTATTTGAAAGCGATCCCTGTTATCGGTCCGAAAAAGGATGGTGCGGAATTGGAAGGCAGCAAGGAATTTGCCAAGCGATTCATGCAAAAGAATAATATTCCGACGGCTGCTTACGAAAGTTTTACCATCGAAACTTTGAAAGAAGGTCTGGCATATCTTGACAAGCAAAAAACGCCGATTGTTCTCAAGGCAGACGGACTTGCTGCCGGAAAAGGTGTTTTGATTTGTAATGAAATTAATGAAGCAAAAAAGGAACTCGCCGAAATGCTTGCAGGGGCTAAATTCGGGAAGGCGAGTACGAAGGTTGTTATTGAAGAATTTCTTGAAGGAATAGAGCTTTCAACATTCGTTTTGACAGATGGAATTAATTATAAAATTCTTCCTGAAGCGAAGGATTATAAACGCATCGGCGATGGCGATACAGGCTTGAATACGGGTGGAATGGGAGCCGTCTCTCCGGTGCCTTTTGCGAATGAAACATTCAAGAAAAAGGTGGAAGAGCGCATCATTATTCCAACAATCAATGGCTTGAAAAATGAAGGAATTGACTACAAAGGTTTCATCTTTATCGGCTTGATGAATGTGAATGGCGACCCCTTCGTCATTGAATATAATGTCCGCATGGGCGACCCCGAAACCGAAGTTGTCATTCCAAAAATCAAGAATGATTTAGTTGAATTATTCCAAGCGGTTGGGAATGAAACATTAAAAGATATTACCATAGAAATTGATCCCCGAACAGCTCTCACGATTATGCTTGTTTCGGGCGGCTATCCAGGCGAATATTCCAAAGGAAAAGTGATTACCGGATTAGATAAAACCGAAGACAGTTTAATATTCCATGCAGGCACTTCCCATTCAAAAGAGACCGATGAAATCAATACTTCGGGCGGCAGAGTCATTGCAATTACTTCTTTTGGAAATAATATTTCAGAGGCAGCTAATCAATCTTACAAGAATGCTGACTTGATTGATTATAAAGGAAAGTATTATCGAAAAGATATTGGGAAGGACTTGCTTTAGGTATAAAGGTATAGGGGTATAAAGGAATAGGGTATAAAGGCAGATAAACACCTTTATACCCTATTCCTTTATACCCTTATTCCTTTACACCCTACCCTTTTCCTCGTGATTGTGTTTGTATTGGTAAACCACCCAACCAATCGCTCCGATAAATCCTATTACCAGAAATACACGGTTAGGAAACATGGATAGTCTTTCCATAAGATTGAACAGGTGCTGGAAGCAGTCTGCGATAAAATGCCAAAATGAAGTCATCATAATATTTAAATTTTAATTAGGGTGCAAATTTATAGATTCTTTTGAATAAGCCAAACCATTATTTCGTTCGGCGGATATAAGTATTGAAAGAGAGATTGTATTTATTCTTTTCATCTTTTGGGAATGGAATGGCTTCGGTTAATTCCCATTCATCAGGATTAATTTCAGGGAAATAAACATCCCCATCGAATAATTCATCAATCTCAGTAACGTACATCTTATCAGCCAATGGCATGGCATGTTTGAAGATTTCGCCACCACCGATAATGAATACTTCTGCCACCTTCAAATCTTCCAAAGCACTTTCGAGAGATGGCTCAATTGTTACGCCTTCTGGATGAAAGTTTTGCTGGCGAGTGATGACCACATTCATTCTTCCCGGCAAGGGCTTCCCCATTGAATCGTAAGTCTTCCTGCCCATCACCACGGTATGCCCCATCGTCTTATTCTTGAAGAACTTTAAGTCGGCAGGGAGGTGCCAAATCAATTGGTTGTCCTTCCCAATAACGTTGTTCTTTGCCTTGGCTACGATTAAGGAAATGGTCATATTATTCTAAACAGCAATGGGAGCTTTAATGCTCGGATGAGGGTCGTAACCTTCTACGGTGAAGTCCTCAAATTTAAAATCAAAGATATTTTTTACTGAAGGATTAATCTTCATAGTTGGCAAGGGTTTCGGAGTGCGGCTCATCTGAAGAATTACTTGCTCAATATGATTGAGATAGATATGCGCATCGCCAAAAGTATGGATGAATTCACCAACCTTCAAATCACAAACCTGTGCCACCATCATTGTGAATAAAGCATAAGAGGCGATATTGAAAGGCACACCAAGAAATATATCCGCACTGCGCTGGTATAACTGGCAAGACAGCTTCCCATCTGCTACATAAAACTGGAATAAAATATGACAAGGCGGCAATGCCATCTTCCCGATCTCCCCGACATTCCATGCATTCACAAGCAAGCGACGGGAATCAGGATTTTTTTTAATCTGGTCTATCAATTGAGAAATCTGGTCAATACTTTTGCCATCAGCAGTTCCCCATGACCGCCATTGATGCCCATAAACAGGACCAAGATTACCATCCTTATCTGCCCATTCATTCCAAATCTTTACGCCGTTATCATTAAGATATTTGATGTTTGTATCCCCATTCAGGAACCACAATAATTCATGAATGATTGACTTGGTATGCAGTTTTTTGGTAGTTAATAATGGGAATCCTTCCTCAAGATTAAATCGCATCTGATACCCGAAAACACTCATGGTACCGGTGCCGGTTCTATCCGACTTTTCGGTGCCGTTCTTCAGAACATGGTCAAGGAGATCAAGATACTGTTTCATGGGGCAAAGATATAAAGAATTTACGATTTAATTTTGAATCACTTCCTTGTTGAACTGCCGATGCCGAAAGTGAATTAGGAATTACGAATTAGGAACATACCACGCATCCTAATTCCTAATTCCTAATTTATTGATGGCGGCTGCCCGAAAAGGGCGCAGCTATTAATAAATGAAGGAAGGAAAAATCAGTTGAAACCTTCATAATATCCGATTCGTTTTTAGGTTTTATATTCAAAAACTACCTTTGGAGGCAATTCTAATTAGAATTGCCATCGCAGCATAACATTTGGAGCAATCGCTAAGTAGAAGTACCTCCAAATGGAAACATTTGGAGCATCCGCTAAGTAGAAATGCCTCCAAATATCAACCTTTGGAGCAACCGCTAAGTAGAAATACATCCAAATGTCAACCTTTGGAGCAACCGCTAAGTAGAAATACCACTAAAGGGCAAAATTTAAAGTATCCGCTAAGTAGAAAACATTTTTCAACATCATTGGCTCTACAAAACATGAAATGCTCTCCTTATATATGTACACATTTTTCCATCCCCCTTGCCGGAATCCTTTCCTTTTTTCCTAATTTTGTGGCTTAATAATATAAAAGGAGAGATATGAAAGGAAGGGAATTGGGGATGGAGAGATTTAATTTGGAATGATTTGTAGTTTTGGCGGCATGAAGAAGAAAAAAGCAAGTAGATATTAAAAATTAATTTATGAGATTATACTATTTGATATGGGTTGATTGTATAACTAATTTTATGGTTAAAGAAAAAGTTGAACGCAATTTAAAAATAAAATGTATGATTGCAATGTGTTTGGCAATGACCGCTAATTTTTTTCTTCCAGTGATATTTCTGCATAGACATGGTCATCTTAAATTTTATGATATTAATTTTAATATCCCTTATCCACCCTTAAACAATTGGGCTAATTTTTTTGTATTGTATATGTTGCCTTGCATTGTAATTAATTATTTGCTAATATTTCATAACAATAGGTACAAAAAATTGTTAAAAAATTATCCATATAATAATGGAAAACTTTTTTTATATTACTTTACGTTTTCAATTTTTAGTCCGATTATTTTTTTTGGGATAGTTTTTCTTTATTTCCAATAAGGGGTGTGCACCTTTTCCCTGATGTTCCGCATGTTCTGTAAATCTGATAAGGCTTCTGAATTTTTCTTTCATCCTTTTATGATTGCTCCGCCCTTGCGGGCAACAATAAAAGGATGATGAATAGGCTTAATGTTTAAGGACTTTTCCCTCCCTTTGTTCTTATTATTCTAATTTTGCGGTCTGTAAATAAAATATCAAAGGTGAAAAAAGATAATTCAAAAGCATACAAAGAATGGTTTCTGCAAGCCGATTATGACTACGATACTGCAGTAGCTTTGTATAAAACCGGGCGTTATCTTTATACCGTATTTATGTGTCATCTCACCATCGAAAAGGCATTGAAAGGATTGTGGATTAAGGAGCTTGATACTTTCCCTACCAAGACCCATAATCTGGTTTATCTTGTGGAAAAGATTGGCTTGAAATTATCAGAGGAGGATGCGAAATTTGTATATATGCTTAGTGATGTTTCTATGCCAACAAGGTATCCCGAAGATTTAAAAACAATGACGAAATTATACCCAAAAGATAGGGCAAACGATATTTTAATATACACTAAAAAACTATACCTATGGATAAAAGAACAATAAATAAAATTACCAACTACTTCAGAAACGAACTGATATCAACCGGTATTAAAGTTGATGGCATTGCCCTATTCGGGTCTCAATTGAAGGGCACTGCAAATAAGGATAGTGATCTGGATTTGATTATTATTTCTGAATCGTTTAAAAAGAAAGATATTTTTGAACGCTCACATTTGACCATGAAGGCTTATATGAATACCTTTAATAAATTTAAAATCCCGATGGATGTTCTTAAAATGACTCCTAAGGAATATGAAAAGGCAGTTAATAATATGCGTTATGAAACGAAGCTGATCTGATTTTTTGAATTGAGAATTGAGAGTTGAGAATTGAGAGTTTGCACATTCTCAATTTTCAATTCTCAACTCTCAACTCTCAATTCTTTTAAGAAATCCTGCTCCAGTTTGAAGAAACTCTTCGCTTCTCGGTAAGGAAATCCAGTAAACATTTATTGGAAGGGGCGACAAGATGAGGGTCTTCTTCTAATAATTTAATAGCGGATGCACGGGCAAGTTTTAGGATTTCGGAGTCTTTGGTAATATTTGCTAATCGCAGATTCAAGATGCCGCTTTGGGCAGTGCCGGCAATGTCTCCAGGTCCGCGAAGCTGCATGTCTATCTCTGCTATTTCAAAGCCATCAGTCGTGCGAACCATCGTCTCTATGCGGGTTTTGGCATCTTGCGAAAGTTTGAAGGACGACATCAGGATGCAATAACTTTGTTTGGCACCACGCCCCACCCTGCCTCTCAATTGATGCAATTGCGAAAGCCCGAAACGCTCTGCACTTTCAATAACCATGACGCTTGCATTGGGCACGTCCACGCCTACTTCAATGACCGTGGTGGCAACCATGATGTGGGTTTCGCCTCTCACGAATCGTTGCATTTCAAATTCTCTGACATCGGCTTTCATGCGCCCATGAACGATGCTTACCTGGAATTCCGGCATCGGGAATGCCCGCGAAATACTTTCAAAACCATCCATCAAATCTTTATAATCCAAGGTTTCGGATTCATCAATCAAAGGATAGACAACATAGACCTGCCGACCTTCTTTGATCTGCTCCTTCATAAAACCAAAGACCCGCAAACGGTTGCTGTCAAAACGATGCACGGTCGTAACAGGAGTTCTTCCTGGCGGTAATTCATCAATGATTGAAGTATCCAAATCACCGTAAACAGTCATCGCCAAAGTCCGTGGAATGGGGGTGGCAGTCATCACCAAAACATGCGGGAAGACATCACTCTTATGCCAAAGCTTACTGCGTTGCTCGACACCAAAACGATGCTGTTCATCTATCACTACCAAGCCAAGATTTTGGAATTGCACGGACTCTTCAATCAAAGCATGAGTGCCTACCACAATGTGGATTTCGCCATTCAATAAACCTTCAAGAATAGCCTTTCGTTTCTTGGATTTATTAGAGCCGGTAAGCAATTCTATTTTTATTCCCAAGCCATCCAGCATCTTAGTCAAAGTAGCGAAATGCTGCATTACCAAAAGCTCGGTGGGAGCCATCAAACAGGCTTGGTATCCATTATCCAAAGCTATCAGCATACTCATCAATGCCACCAAAGTTTTGCCACTGCCCACATCACCTTGAAGGAGGCGATTCATCTGCTTTCCGGAGCCCATATCAATGCGGATTTCCTTCAAGACTTTCTTCTGGGCATTGGTTAATTCAAAGGGAAGTTTGTCTTTGTAGAAGTTATTAAAGTAATCCCCAATCTTAGAAAAGACTACCCCCTTATGAGTCTCCTTTCGATTCACTTTCATCTTCAATAATTCCAGTTGAAGGAAGAATAATTCCTCAAACTTCAACCGGAATTCAGCCTTCTTGAGATCATATTCAGAGGTTGGGTTATGTATATTAATCAGGGCTTCCAAGCCATTCATTAATTTCAAATCATTAATCAAATTATCAGGAAGAACTTCAGGAATAGTCGGCGGCAACTGGCTTATTAAAGTCTTCTGAAGCTTCGCAATTGCTTTGCTGTCAAGGAAGGCAGCCTTCATCTTATCTGATGTATTATAAACAGGAAATAAAGCGGAAAGTTCAGTGGGTCGGGATTGCAAATCCCGACCAGCGTCCGTGTTCACGTCCGCACCCACGCGCTGGTCGGGATTTGCAATCCCGACCCCAACCAAATCAATTTCCGGGTGAACAATATTTATCTTCCCATTAAAAAGATTGGGCTTGCCGAAGATAATATATTCCATGCCGGGCTTGATAGATTCCTTGACCCACTTGATTCCCTTGAACCAAACCAACTCGATGGTGCCGGATGAATCATGAAACAAAGCCGTCAGTCGTTCTG
>JABDAW010000036.1 GCA_013288905.1 Bacteroidota bacterium
TATAATACCTGCCCTCTTTCTTTTTTTTATATAATAGAGATTTTATTCCAGAACAACCTCTTTATGTCTCCAGCTTATCATAAAAACGAGAGTTAAACAGAGGGCAAGGTATCCGATAAAAACAGCCTCCACAATGCCATTGAAATCTTCGATATAATTGAGAATAACATACAGTAGCCCAATGTTGATAAGTGCCATGAATAAAAATACCAAAGCTACCATTTGTTCTGAAAGCCCCATGCGAGCTAATGCGTGAGTAGTATGATCCTTTCCTCCAATGAACGGCGAAGTACGGTTGGAAAGCCGGTGGAAAACTACAATCGTAGTATCAAAAATAGTCATCATAAACGCCATGATAGGAATAATAAATCGTTCGGAAGTCGGCATAGAATGGGTAGTATTGGGATAATTCCAAAAAAAGATTATTCCTATTGTGGCAAGAAATATTCCTAAAAACTGACTGCCGGTATCGCCCATATATATTTTTGAAGGGTGCCAGTTTAGGATTAAAAAACCTATAAGAGCAGCAAGTACGCCGGTAAGTGAAATAAAATAAATGTTGGAATAATCTCCTAAAATGAAAATAATCATCATGGCTGCCAAGATCACTGCAATGCTCATAATCGCTGCTACAGCATCCATATTGTCAAGCATATTTATTGAATTCATGATGCCTACCACCCAGAAAATTGTGAGCAGATAATTAAGATAATCTTCTTTGAAAACATGAATGTAAATTCCGGAAACAATGAGGCATACAGCACATAATACCTGGATAAATAATTTGAGTAAAGGGCGGGTATTGAAGGCATCATCTGCAAGCCCCATCAGGAATCCAAAGTTGATGGAAAGCAGGAATCCTATAAATGGTTTATTCTTAAAAATAAATTCTGTTGGAAAGAAAATTGAATAAACAGCAAGGGAAAGCAGGAAGAGAATGTAAAAAGATATCCCCCCGACAGCAGGCTTCTGTTGGGAGCCCCACCTAATAATAATTTCTTCCGTGTTATTACGGATTCCTAAAGTTTTAGAGAATTTATAAAAGAGACTGTTGATGAGGAAAGAGAATAATACTGCACATCCGAAGAACAAGGCATATATGATGATTGAGTATTTCTCTATGGACATAAATTCATGGTATTATTTTGCAAAGTTAGTAAAATTTTTAATCAGAACCAAGAAATTAAATTCTTAAAGGCTGGCAAAACCTTATCTTTATCGGAGACCAACGGCTCAATGGTTTCCCAGTCAATTCCTAACATTGGGTCATTCCAAATGATGCCACCCTCGGATTCTTTATTATAGTTTTTGGTGCATTTATACATGAATCTCGTATCATCTTCCAAAGTAATGAAACCATGTGCAAAACCTGGCGGAATCCAAAATATTTTATTATTTTCTTCAGATAAAAGTATCGAAAAATGCTTTCCATAAGTTGGTGAATTCTTTCTGATATCTACCGCAACATCCAATGCAGAGCCAGAGACAACAGACACCAATTTGCCCTGTTCATAAGGAGGATTCTGAAAATGTAAACCTCTCAAAACGTTCTTCACAGAAAAGGATTGGTTATCTTGAGAGAAATCTATAGTCAATCCCTCTTTTAGGAATTCTATCCTGTTAAACGATTCATAAAAATATCCTCTCTCATCTCTGAATATTCTTGGATGAAGGATTAATAAGCCTTCAATACCTGTTTTTTCTATCTCCATAAACTTTAAATTTTTAAGGCTGCAATATTAAAAAATTTAGAAGGTATAAAAAATTTCACTTGAAATATAAATGTTTTATCCAAAATCATTCTATCATAATCTCATCCAAAAACAACCATGACTTGCCTCCCTTGCCAGGATGCCAATCAGGGATTGTGCCGTAATTCTTTGCAATAACTTTAATGAATCTTGCACTGGTATCATTAATATTTGAATAGAAATCTTTTATTGAAGGTTTTGAAATAGTATCAGAAAATTCAGTTTTGATAGTTGATATTTTCTCAAAATTATTTCCATCAGCAGAAGTCATAAAAGTTATCTCCTTTGGCATCCATATCCAGGAACCTATATCTTGTAAGCACCCCGCTCCTACCCTTCTTATTTTCTTAATTTCACCTAAATCAACAATCGCTTCAAAGTCTGTTCCTTCAAAACCCAGCCATTCTCCGGTTTTGAAATCGGTGCCACCACGAATATTATCAATTAAAGTATTAGGTCCATCGCCAGCATATTGCGAGGAATAAGGGCTGATAATTTTAATTTTTATGTCCTTATCAAGCTTAATGTAATTTGCAAAAACAGAAAAGCTTCTTGCGCTATCACCCTTTACAGCAAATACTTCCACCTGACCACTTTCTTTGATAATAATGGGCTTTCGATAGGTATTGTCAACTTCTTCGATAGGGTAATGTCCATGATATTTATAAACCAACATCTGTGCATTGGGATCCATATCACCAACTTTAAAAATTAATGAATCAGTAAAAGCTTTTGGAATAGATTCGATGAAAGGAACCGGAACTATCGGGTATTCATTGATGGAAGTGGAAATGATGCTATCGGTGGCGGAATTTTTAGTAGAGATATTATTCATGGTGAATTGCAAAGTGCCGCCATTCATAAGGGTTGTATGATTCAAATAATTCTTTTTATAGGAAGAATTATTCAAAGAAGAAGATTGAATATAGAAATTTTTATTTGATAAATTATTCGCAGAAATCATGAATTGCTTTCCATTTTCAAGATTGATAATAACAGTATCAAAAGAAGGTGTGCCGATAGCATAATCCCCGCTACCCGGGCAAACGGGATAGAATCCCATTGCACTTAAAACATACCATGCTGACATCTGCCCGCAATCTTCATTACCACAAAGACCATCAGGATTATTGGAATAAAGCGTTGTCATTATTTGATGAACTTTTTCCTGAGTCTTCCAGGATTGCCCGGCATAATCATACAGATAAGCTATATGATGCGACGGTTCATTGCCATGTGCATACTGACCTATCATGCCTGTAATATCAACCTCATCGCGACCTGTTGTTTTACTTTTTGTTTTGAATAATTCACCCAGTTTTGAAGTGAATTTTTCCTTGCCACCCATTGCATTCATCAAGCCAGAAACATCCTGCGGAACATAGAAATTATATTGCCAGGTATTGGCTTCAGTGAAATCGAAATTCACTTCACAAGGATCGAAAGGAGCTTTGAAACTTCCATTCTTTTTGGCACGAAAGAAATCAGTTGTGGGATCAAATAAATTCTTCCAATACTGAGCACGATAAAGGTATTGTTTATAATAGGAATCATAATACGTTTGATTGCCCATCAGCTTAACAAACTGAGCAATGCACCAATCGTCATAAGCATACTCAAGGGTTTTAGAAACAGATTCAGAAGCCTTGTCTGACGGGATATATCCTTCCTTGCGATAAGCATCCAAACCAGAACTTTTTTCATTAGATGTCCTGACAAAAGCATAAAGAGTTTTCTCCAAATCAAAGTCTTTAATACCTTTCTGAAAGGCATCAACTATCACTGGAATCGAATGATAGCCTATCATGCAATCAGTTTCATTGGCAGCCAATTCCCATACCGGAAGACGACCGCTTTCATCATAACATTTTAAGAAAGTATTGATGAAATCAGAAGTTCTTTTTTGTTCAATAATAGTAAATAAAGGATGCTCGGCACGATAGGTATCCCACAAAGAAAAGACATTATATACATCATGATCGGAGTGATGAATCTTCATATCCATTCCACGATAATTTCCATCAAAATCAGAGTAAAGATTCGGTGCCAACATGCAGTGATAGAGGGAAGTATAGAAGATTGTTTTCTTTTCCTTGTCTTTTGATTTCACAACAATCTTCGACAGCTCTTTCTCCCATGCTTTGGTGGCTTCCTGCTTATAATAATCAAAGTCGAAGGTCTTAATTTCTGCCTCCAGATTCTTCCTTGCACCCTCGCAACTTACAGCAGAAATACCTACTCTCACAACAATTGTATCCTGATGATTAAAAATTAATGCTGCCTTAATATTCTTCCAATTCAGTTCAGTTATTGCATTATAATCTCCCTTGTCTTTGGTGTGAATTATATGATTAATGAAAGGCTTTGAAAACTGTGCAACGAAATAAACATATTGATCCTTAGCCCATGCTTTCGACCTTCGCAAACCTTCTATTTCATGGTCATTAATAATCTTGATAGAGGATTCCAAAACCTCATCACGATGCTCCAGATCAATGATGATATTTGCTTTATTAGTTTTAGGATAAATATAACGATGCATGCCTGCACGCTTCGTGGCAGTAAGCTCTATGCTGATTCCATCATCCAATTTTACCTGATAGTTTCCTGCCTTTGCCTTCTCATTTTTCTTTGAGAAATGAGTCGCATAGCCCTTCTTGCCATCGCTGCCATTATTAAAAACAACATCACCAACAGTAGGCATCAAAAGAATATCGCCAAAATCAGAACAACCGGTGCCACTCAAATGGGTATGACTGAAGCCGTAAATTACGCTATCTGTATAATAATATCCTGAACATCCATCCCAGCCATCGAGGCGAGTATCAGGACTTAACTGCACCATTCCAAAAGGCAAAACAGCCCCAGGATAAGTGTGACCATGACCACCGGTGCCGATGAAGGGATTGACATAATCGGTCAAGGTTTCTTGAGCTTTGCAGTGAATAGTGAATAGTGTATAGTGAATAGTGAGGATAGTTAAAAGGATTCTTTTCATAGCTAATATTTTGTAATTAAAGGTAATATTATTGATATTGAGAATTACTTAGTTGTCAATTCAAGAAATTTTAATGATATCAAAAATCAGTTTAACCGTGTCCAGAAGAAATTTGGTCATGCCCGAAGCAAATACTGTCGTGACCAGAGCCAGAACTGTAGTGACTGGATGAAAACACGGTCGTGTCCGGAGCAAATACTGTCGTGACTGGAACAAATCATGCCATGACCAGAGCAAATCATGCCATGACCAGAGCAAATCATGACATGACTGGAGCAAAACACGGTCGTGACCAGAGCCAGAACTGTCGTGACCAGAGCCAGAACTGTAGTGACCAGAGCCAGAACTGTAGTGACCGGAGAAAATACTATAGTGACTGGAGCAAATCATGGCATGACCGGAGGAATTAGAATATAGAATCGAATAATTCATGACATTTTATCCATTATTCCAGATTAAAGCGGCGGCACCAAGGATCGCTGCGGTATTGTCAGGAAGTGCCGAGGGAATAATTTTGACCTTTCCTTTATATATATGATGGAGATTAAGTTCCATGTAATGCCTTATGGGATTCAAAAGCAGGTCGCCGGCAAGGGCAATACCACCGAAGATGAAAATGGCTTCAGGCTCTGTAATGCAGACAATGTCCGCTAAGGTTTGACCTAATATCTTTCCTGTTTCATCGAATGTTTTGAGAGCAATCTTGTCGCTTTTATTTGCTAAGTCAGCGATCGTTGCAGGCGATACATCATTACTATTTTGGTTGCTCAATTCCTGATATGTTTGAATCATTCCACGCTTGGAAACATAAGCTTCGAGGCAACCTTTCCTTCCACAACTACACAAACGACCATCACGAATTACGTTGACATGACCGAGTTCTCCTGCTAATCCATAGTTACCATAAATCAATTCTCCATTCGCCACAAAACCGCTGCCGAGACCAGTGCCTACAGTAACTTCTATGAAGTTTTTCATGCCTTTAGCTCCACCGAAAATCATTTCTCCTATGGCGGCTGCTTTGGCATCGTTGGTTAATAAAACATGATGATTCACTCTCTTGGAAACCATATCTGCCAATGGAATTATGCCTTTCCAGGCAAGGTTTGGGGCATGCTCTATGGCACCATGATAGAAGTTTCCATTGGGTGCTCCTATACCAATTCCTATTAAAGAATAATCTTTTTTGAATGCTCCAAATAGAACTTCGATTTGATTACTTAATTCTTCAACATAATCCTCAACATTTGGAAAATCTTCTGTAGAGAAATGAGTCGAAGCATAGATTTTTCCTTGTTGATCTATTAATCCCAATGCAGTCTTTGTGCCACCGATATCTATGCCTGCTACAAGTTCTTTTTTGTTCATTATGAAAAGATTTTCTTTAAGTTTAATCGAAGGGAATTCCCTACTACGATGACATCGGAGAAGCCCATAGACATGGCTGCTATCATAGGACTTAGCATCCCTATCGCAGCGAATGGTATGGCAATGATGTTGTAGAAAAATGCCCAGAAAAGATTTTGTTTAATGGTTAGTAATGTATGCTTGGAAAGGTTTAAGGCTTTGATGACGAAAGAGAGATCGCTACTGTTCAGAATGATGATTTGGGCAGAATTGATGGCTACTTGAGTGGCATTGCTCATAGAGATTCCGACGGTTGCTTTTGTTAATGCAGGTGCATCATTGATACCATCACCGACCATTGCAGTGGGGGCTTCTTTGACTAATTTGCTGATGACTTCTATCTTTTGCGAAGGGCTTTGTTCGCCATAGAAAGCATCCATGCCAAGGTCATTGGCTATTTGCTGACATTTGTAATTGGAGTCGCCGCTAAGGAGAATGGTTTTGATTCCTTTCTTCTTTAATTCTGTGATTGTTTCTTTGGCATTTAATTTTAGCTCATCAGTCAAATCAATTGTTGCAATCAAATCCCTATTTCGACATATATATAAAGAGTGGGTAGCATCGGTAGTTAAGTCTTTGGCACCTTGGTAGGAGCTAATTAAATAGGTAGTACCGGCATTATCTTTGGCTGATATTCCCAAACCTTTTTCTTCTTTGAATTCAATAAGAGTATTCCCCATAAAGTCATTAGCAAAGGCTTTACATTCATTGACCAATGACTTGGCGATGGGATGCGAAGAATGCTTCTCAATATGATAGAGCATTCCTTTTATCTCATTCTCTTCAATGCCGAATGTTTCTATTTTATCAATCTTGAATTTGCCTGTAGTGAGCGTTCCTGTCTTATCAAATACTATTGTTTTGATGGTGGCGAAATTCTCTATCGTTTCGCCTCCTTTGATTAGAATTCCATTCTTAGCAGCTCTGCCAATGCCCACCATCAGGGCGGTTGGAGTTGCAAGACCCATTGCGCAGGGACAGGAAATGACAAGGACTGCAATGCTATCCAACAGGGATGCTGTAATGGATAATTTTGCGATGGTGGCGGAAATGATGAAGGTTATTATTGCTATCAAAACAACCGCAGGAACAAAGATGGCGCTGACCTTATCCCCTACTCTTTGAATCTTTGGTTTGGAACTTTGGGCATTCTTTACTAGCTCTATTATTTGAGAAAGAACGGTGTCTTTGCCGACCTTTTTAGCAAGCATTTTAATACTGCCATTAACGAGGATGGTGCCTCCGATAACCTTATCACCTTTCTTCTTTTCAACAGGCATGCTTTCGCCTGTAATCATTGATTCATCTATCGTGGCATCACCAAAAATTATTTCTCCATCAACTGGAATCTTATCTCCATTATTAACCAAAAGAACATCGAAGGGAGCAATAGAATTAATATCCACTTCTATGATTTCATTCTTGTTGAATTCGCCAACAATCATCTTTGCTTTTGAAGGCTGGATGGCTGTAAGATCTTTTATTGCGGTGGTAGTTTGCTTTACAGAGCGGCTTTCTATCATATTCCCCAGCATGATTATGGTAATAATAGTGGCGGCAGTTTCATAGAAAAGGAAGTTGTGTAGCTGGTCAGTATTGTAATAAATGATTGTGCCAAAAAGACTATAGATAAATGCCGATAAGGAACCAAGAGTTATCAAGACATCCATGTTTGGAATGCCTGATTTTATTGAATTAAACGCACTCTTGCCGAATTGCTTCATTCCAATAATGATGACCGGAATGCAGAGAATTAACTGGACTATTGGATTGTGAAGAACACCATTATTCAGGAACATGTGAAGCAATAACGGAACGGTAAATATCACACATAAATAAAACCTTCCTTCTATTGTATTTAGGTTCGGGGGCGGGATTGCAAATCCCGACCAGCGTACGACATCCCCACTAACATTCGATAGCACATCAGCGGAATTCACTACCTGATATCCCAAAGAATTGATTCCTTTAATTATATCCTGAACCTTTGCATTATAAGCCAAAGAAAACTTGACTTTGCCTTGAATGAAATCTACATAGACATTGCCCATTCCTTGCTTCTCCAAATATTTGGAGATGGTGAGGGCGCAGTTGGTGCAACTCATCCCTGTGACATCAAGGGCTATGTTTTCATCTTTCATTCGCTCAGTATTTTTATAAGATGCAAAATTATATAAAATACGGGAGGCTAAAGTTTTGGGTATATTGCTGAATATAGATTGATCCGAGACTAAAATTCTAAAGTATAAACCAAGTAAGAGGATTAAGATAAAAAGGAATTAATAATTTTAATTTATTAAACCCGAATGTCCATCATTTTAAACCTTTTAGAGTTATATTTAAAGCAAAAACCGGAATACTACTTTTCAGAGAAATTATATGAAAAAACCTTTAGCAGGTAAGAAGTTCAAAAATTTGATTTGGAAACAGATGATGCTTTGTTGTAATTTTGCGGCGTTAAATAAAATAAAGATTAATAAAATTAAATAATTAAAAAAATGAAAACTGTACAATTTAAATTGAACTTAGGATTATTGATAATCCTATTTGGAATGATGTGTCTTTGCACTACAAAGACCTTCGCAACGTGCCAGGCGGCTTTTACCTGGACACAGAATGCTAACAACGTCGTGAACTTTACAAATGCCTCGACGGGAACTTCTAATCAAACTTTCTATAATTGGAATTTTGGTGATGGAAATTATGATTACACACAGAATCCTGGTCCGCACACGTATTCGGATTCGGGAACTTATGTGGTCTGTCTTTCTATCTTTGATTCATTGAATAATTGCAATAGTTCTTATTGCGACACTATTCATGTTTATGGTGTGTTGATTTGTAATCTTACGGTTACTGCCACTGTCACTAATGCGAGTTGCGGTACATGCAGTGATGGAACAGGAACAGCCTATCCTAATGGAGGCACATCTCCTTATAGTTATCATTGGATTCAATCCGGTGAGACTACTCAACATGCGACTCATCTTACTTATGGGTATAATTATGTCCATGTGGTGGATGCAAATAATTGCGCTAATACTGACACTGTGTTTGTTGACACTTGCGGTCTTCATGCTTCATATACATGGACACAGCCATCGAATAATTACGTTGTATTTACAGATGCTTCGACTGGTGGAAATAATATGACTATCTACTCTTGGGATTTTGGTGATGGTAATTATGATTATACACATAGCCCAAATCATACTTATTACAATGCAGGAACTTATATCGTTTGTTTACAAATATCCGATTCCCTAAACTTCAATAGCTGTCAAAGCACTTTTTGCGATACAATTGTTGTTACCGGTGTCAATTGCAACAATCTTTATGATTCTTTATTAGGTTGGGATGCTTCCTGCAATAGCTGTGCAGATGGTCACGCTTATGCCTATGTCGGTGGTGGTACGCCTCCTTATACATATTCCTGGAGCCCTACAGGCGGGACGAATGCATCCGCTACCGGACTTACATCGGGCTTGTACTATTGCTATGTTACCGATTCAAATGGATGTCATGCTACTACCAGTGTTTTTATAGGACCAGATTCCTGTTCGGCATATTTCACTCTTGTTCAGGATTCTTTTGCGCAACATACTTATTGGGCGGTGAATTATGCTACGGGTGCGCAGCCATTGATCTATCAATGGACATGGGGAGATAACAGTTTATTCCAGGATTCTATGCCTTATCCTACCCATACTTATGCCCAAGCAGGATATTATAATATCTGTCTGCATATTACAGATGCCAATGGCTGCCAGAGCACCTATTGCGATTCATCTTATTTGCAGAGGAATGCAAATGCGATGGTATATGTCAATGTTATCAGCCCTCTTGAATTGGGAATTAAGCAAGTCGAAACCCTCTCCAATTGGTCAGTCTATCCTAATCCTGTCTCCAGTGCCATGACCATTAATTACACTTTATCAAATTCTACAAAAGTCCTGATTAATGTCTTTGATATGTTGGGGAATAAAGTAAGCGAAGTGACTAATGACAAGGAGAGTGCCGGGCAACATACCGTCCTTTGGAATGCATCTGCCATTCCTCAAGGAATCTATTTAATGAGAATAATGGTTGATAATAAAATCCTCAATCAGAAGATTACGGTGATGAGATAAAAGAATGTTTTTTGTTATGTAATAATTCCTTTTTACGGAAGGCATCCTCAACGGGATGCCTTTCTTTTTTGGAAGAATTTTTCACTTATCATTTTTTACAGGTTTCTCGGCCTGCGCAGGTTTATAAAGCACCGAATATGTTACCGAAGGTTTCCCTATTTCGACATTATTTACCACTCCCATTATCATCAGATCAACTTCTTCAACAGTATTCGGAGTTACCGGTATCCGGGCATAGTTGTAATATGCAGTTTCAAACATTCCTATGTAAATCCAAAATTCTGTTCCGGTAATTCTCGCATAAAGATTGTGATCCTTCACAAATTTTGTGGAGGTCGTAATCCGAATATTTCCTATGGAAGCTTTACCTTTTAATTTCGGTAAATATTTATCTTTATCGAAGTAATATTCCGATCCCAGAAGTTTCAAATATTTCGCAATCGCCTCCGTCCAATTTTTATGTTTCATCAATATAATTCGCAGGCTTCGCAAATATCCCATTACATTTCCTTCCACGGTTTCAGGGGTTTCTTTTTGAGCTTTGATTAATGGAGCTTTGATCATTAATTTTACAGTCTTCCCCACAAAGAAATCATTTTTAGTAGCATTAAATTCCTTTTTTCGATTTTTCAATTTCCCTTCCTCCATCCATCAAATATTTTCCCATCAGATAGATTTTGTGAATCTTGTCCAGGTCTCCCTGTGGAATATTCAAAGACCTTTTTAGCTTGGGCAATTCTGTGTCAAGATGTTTTATGAGAGCAAGCCTTCCCGCAGCATCACGGGGTTCCCACAATTCGTGTTTCAATTTCTTTCGAGCCATATCAGGATATTATTTGTTGTTATTTTTTAATGTAGAATGGAGTATTTCATTTAATAAAAGGACTTCATGAAATGAAATTAGTCATTGTATGGAATGTTTATACAACATAGAATGAGTATTATTTGGTTGTATAGAATATATATACAATCTATTAATAGTTAAATTAGGATGTATAACTTTTATATACAACCAAATAACATTCAAAAACTGTTGTATATGTTTTCTATACAACCAAATATTTCTGATTTCTTGTTGTATAAATAACTTATACAACGAGGAAATATGAAAAACAAACTCACTTTTTAAAGGATGGAAACTAATTTTCATTAGCCATAATTCCTTTAATAGCTTGCCCGTAATTGTTGAATAAAAATTGAATTGAATAAATGAGAAAAGACTTTTCAACAGACATTTGCTGATGTCATTTATTGAAAGACCTAATCGGATTTCTAACTTAGGGAATCGCTTCTTCATAATTCTGATATTGGTTTTATAAATCAATTCTGCAAAGATAGCAAAGCAGCCACAGAGCGATGGAAAAATATAATGCCTTAATAAAATCTGACATTCCCCGTTAACGTTCTATTAAATATATTTGCCCCCAATAATTAAAGAATGAAGAGAATAAAATTTGGAATCGGAAAAAGATGTGCTGGATTTGTAATCCTGCTTTTGCCATTATTTATAATAGTGACATTTTCTACCTGCAAGAAAGATGTAGTGCTGACCGACCCTTCCGCCAAACTCAATTTCTCGGCGGATACCGTGACATTCGATACCGTTTTCACCACTGTCGGCTCCAGCACCCAGCAATTGATGATCTATAATAATCACAATCAGAAGATGAATATTTCCTCCATCAGCCTTGCCGAAGGAGCTAATTCTTATTTCAGATTAAACATTAATGGAGCATCTACTCGCTCCATAAATAATGTTTCAATAGAGGCGAATGACAGCATGTTCATCTTCGTGGAAGTTACCGTAAATCCCAATAATGCTCTCACTCCATTCATCATCACCGACTCCATTCTCTTTGTCACGAATGGCAACAAACAATATGTGGAACTCGTGGCATTCGGGCAGAATGCACATTTCTTTTATCCAGCACAAGGTTCAATATTTGATTCAGCATTTCCTTGTAATACAGAATGGATAAATGATAAGCCTTATGTGATTTATGGTTATTTGCCAGTCACTTGCAGTCTTACAATTGACTCCGGTTGCAGGATTTATTTCCATGCCAATTCAGGAATGGTAGTCTTTACCGGAGCTACCTTAACTGTCAATGGGGCGAAGGGGCATGAGGTAATTTTTCAAGGTGATAGATTGGAATTAGATTATGCTCAAGTTCCCGGGCAATGGGATGAAATATTGTTCTCTAATCTAAGTCCGGCAACACTCACCCTACCCAACCAGCCTGGAAGTAAGAGCAATAAGATTACTTATGCAATCATCAAAAATGGAAGCATCGGCATAGAAGCTGATACTGTATTTTCTCCATCCGATACTACGCTCACAATCAATAATACAATCATTGAAAATATGTCCAATGCCGGACTTGTTGGTAAGGGCACAAGGATTATTGGTTACAATGATGTCATCGCCAACTGTGCCAATGAATGCGGGGCTTTCACGCTTGGCGGTGGCTATTCTTTTCGTCAATGCACCTTCGCAAATTATTGGGGATATGGTGCCACACAAAGGACTGCACCTGCTGTGCTTCTCAATAATTATTACCGCACTCCCGATAGTGTCTATCACTACCGTACCTTGGATTCCGCCTACTTCGGCAATTGCATCATCTTTGGAAATACAACCGATGAAGTGGGCTTAGACTTTCATCCTAATACAACAAATTATTTTTTCGCTAATGATTTATTGAAGACATCCCTCAATACGACTTTTACCAGCACTACTTCAGCTAATCTAATATTTAATTCAGACCCGGCGTTCACTGATTACACAAACCTGATTAATAACTATCGGTTAGGTAGTGGCTCGGCAGCAATAGGCAAAGGAGATCCAAATATTTTGAATAGAGGAATCCCAATAACATTAGATATTACAGGAACCCTGTTAAATAATCCACCCGATTTAGGAGCCTACAAACATTAGGAAATTTATAATTACGAATAGTAGAATTTCTTGAATCCTAATTCCTAATTTTTAATTCCTAATTAATTTAATACTCGTCTTCGTTAAAAAGAAAGTCTTCCTTGGAAGGATAATCGGGCCATATCTCTTCGATATTTTCATAGATATCCTCTTCGGATTCCAATTCCTGAAGGTTCTCAATCACTTCCATTGGCGCGCCGGAACGTATAGCGAAGTCAATTAATTCATCCTTTGAAGCAGGCCACGGTGCATCTTCCAGATGTGATGCTAATTCTAAAGTCCAGTACATATTATTTTCAGTTTTGGTAAATGATTGTTCAATTCTTATTAATTTTTTTCAAGCGTGCAAAAGTATAAAAAAAATCGAAACGCAATACATGCCTGAAATATTTGTTGAATTGTTAATATCACTTTCAATAATCTTTGAACCTTAAACCAATTACATTCTTGGCTTCCAGGGATTTTCCGTCGCATTCAAATCATTACTAAGTTTTCGACTAAGTACAAAAAGATAATCTGAAAGGCGGTTTAAATAGATAATCACAAGGTCAGCGACAAATTCCGATTCGGATAAATGAGTTGTCAATCGTTCTGCCCTGCGACAAACGCAACGAGAAATATGGCAATAAGAAACGGTGGTATGTCCTCCTGGAAGAATAAAAGATTTTAATTCGGGCAAAAGATTTTCCATGTCATCCATTTCCTTTTCGAGGAGAGAAATATCTACTTCTTTAAGGTCAGGAATTTTCATCCTTGATTTATCCGGATCAGAGGCAAGTGAAGAACCAATCGTGAACAGGCGATCCTGAATCTCTAATAAAATTTCCTTATTGTGAGTATCAATATTCTGATCTCTTATCAAACCAATCCATGAATTTAATTCATCAATAGTTCCATAAGCCTCGATGCGGATATGATGCTTCGGAACCCTTGTCCCACCTATCAAAGAGGTCTGACCTTTGTCCCCGGTTTTAGTATAAATCTTCATTGATTAAACAAGAACTTTGGCAGAAGTTTTAATATCCATATTCGGTTCATCAGATTCTACCAAGCCATCTTTTAATCTAACAATACGATGCGCATATTTAGCAATATCTTCTTCATGAGTAACGACAATAATTGTATTCCCAGCCTTATGAATTTCCTCCAAAAGCATCATTATTTCAACAGAGGTTTTTGAATCCAGATTTCCGGTAGGTTCATCGGCAAGAATGATAGAAGGAGAATTTACCAAAGCCCTTGCCACAGCAACCCTTTGACGCTGTCCGCCTGAAAGTTCATTGGGTTTATGTTTCACTCTATCCTTTAATCCGACATTAGACAAAACTTGTAAAGCCCGCTCCAATCTCTTAGTTTTACTAACCCCTGCATAAACCAAAGGAAGCGCAACGTTATCAAGGGCAGTAGAACGTGGCAAAAGATTAAATGTCTGGAAAACAAAACCAATTTCTTTATTACGAATCACTGCCAATTCATTATCTGTCATCTTCCCAACAGAAGTCCCATTGAGAATATATTCCCCACCGGAAGGCGTATCAAGGCATCCAAGAATATTCATCAAAGTGGACTTCCCTGAACCGGAAGGACCCATGAGAGCGACATATTCATTCTTATTTATTTCCAGCGAAACAGAATGAATGGCATGGATCGTTTCTGCACCGATTCTATAAGTTCGGCTGATATTTTTCAATTGAATTATTGGAGGCATAAAGATTAGCTGTATTATATTTATAAGGTCGCGAAAGTAGGAAAAGAATCAGAAAGGGAAATTTATAGCATTAATTAATTTCGGAAATAAAATGTAGTTTAGCAGCCTTATAATTCAAGTATGATACACATTGCTATTGCCGGAAACATTGGTTCTGGAAAAACAACGCTCACAGGGCTGCTTGCAAAGAATTTCAAGTGGGAACCGCATTATGAGGATGCTGATGAAAACCCTTATTTGGCTGACTTTTACGATGACATGCAGCGTTGGTCTTTTAATCTTCAGATATACTTTCTTAATGGTCGTTTTCATGAAGTGATGATCATTCGGGAGGGTACTAAATCTGTTGTTCAAGACCGCACTATTTATGAAGACGCATACATCTTTGCTCCCAATCTTCATGTCATGGGATTGATGTCCACACGCGATTACAACAACTATCTTTCATTGTTCGAGATGATGAAATCATTCATCAAGCCACCGGATTTATTAATTTATTTGCGTGGAAGCGTACCTGCTTTGGTTAAGCAAATTCAGAAACGCGGACGTGAATATGAAAATGCTATTCGTATTGATTATTTAAGTCGCTTGAATGAAAGATATGAAGCCTGGATTGAAAGTTATGACCTTGGGAAAATCTTAATCATAGACATTGACGAGATCAACTTCGAGGAAAATCCTGAAGACCTTGGTGAAATAATTACTAAGATTAATGGAGAACTTTATGGATTGTTTGAAAAATAAATAAATAAAACAAGGCAGCCACGAATTACTTGGAATGATCTATTGTTCCATTTAATTTGTGGCTTCTTCATTTGCAAAAAAAACATAATATAAAAAATTAACAAGATGAACAAATTAAAAAATTATGCTAAAGGCTCCTGGCAAGAAGGTGAAGGTACCGGAACAGCTTTAGTCAATGCAATTACCGGAGAACAATTCAGTGAGGCTACATCCAAAGGACTTGACTTTAAAGGAATGCTCCATTATGCACGTACTACTGCGGGACCGGTTCTTCGCAAGATGACTTTCCATGATCGTGCTCTGATGCTGAAGGCTTTGGCTTTGTATTTAACAGAAAAGAAACCTTTGTTCTACACGCTATCAGCGGCAACAGGTGCTACCAAGGCTGATTCATGGATTGATATTGATGGGGGCATCGGCAACCTTTTTGTATATGCAAGCAAGGGAAGAAGAGAACTTCCAAATGAAACTTTTTATGTGGATGGAAAGGCTGAAAGAATATCTAAGAATGGAACCTTCATCGGTCATCATATCTGTGTGCCGATGGAGGGAGTAGCCATTCATATCAATGCTTTCAACTTCCCTGTATGGGGAATGCTGGAGAAAATTGCTGTTAATCTCCTTGCCGGAATGCCAGCCATTGTGAAGCCTGCAACTGTTACTTCTTATCTTACCGAATTGGTTGTTGAAGAAATCATTAAATCAAATATTCTTCCTGTTGGAAGTTTGCAGTTAATCTGTGGAAGTGCAGGTGATTTATTAGATCATGTTACCGAACAGGATGTTGTAACGTTTACTGGCAGTGCTTCTACCGGCAAGATGCTCAAGACAAGCAAAGAAATAATAGAGAATTCTGTCCGCTTCAACATGGAAGCTGATTCCTTAAACTGCTCTATTCTTGGTCCTGAATCCAATCCTGATACAGAAGAATTCAAACTATTCATCAAAGAAGTTTCGAGAGAAATAACTGTGAAAGCGGGACAGAAATGCACTGCAATACGACGTGTCATAGTTCCAGAATCTTTAACAGAAATTGTTATCAAATCTATATCCGACAGATTAAAGACTACTATCCTTGGAAACCCTGCCGTTGAGGGAGTTCGTATGGGTCCATTGGCAAGTTTAGAACAGGTAAAAGATGTTCGAGCAAAGGTTATGGAATTAAGAAAGTCTTGTGAGATTGTCTTTGGTAATTACGATAGTTTTGAAGTCATGGGAGCGGATAGAAACAAGGGTGCCTTTCTCCCTTCCCTCCTACTCTATTGCAAGGATCCATTCAATAACAAAGAGCCTCATCAGGTTGAAGCATTCGGTCCGGTGAGCACTGTGATGTCTTATAAAACGACCGATGAAGCTATCCAATTAGCCAAGATGGGACGCGGTAGTTTGGTAGGTTCTGTCTTTACTTCTGATGATGAATTTGCAAAGGATATTGTTCTTGGTTCTGCTTGCATGCACGGAAGAATGATGGTCGTGAATGCAGCCTGTGCTGCGGAATCTACCGGTCATGGTTCGCCGATGCCTCATCTGATTCATGGTGGTCCGGGGCGTGCAGGCGGTGGAGAGGAGATGGGTGGAATTCGAGGAGTATTCCATTACATGCAGCGCACTGCCATTCAAGGGCATCCTACAACCATCACTAAAATCACTGATGTATATCAAGCCGGAGGATTCCAGAAAGAAGATTTGGTGCATCCTTTCCGCAAATATTTCGAGGAATTGGAAATCGGCGAGACATTAGTAACACATAAGAGAACCGTTACTGAAACAGACATCGTGAACTTCGCAAATATCAGCGGGGATAATTTCTATGCTCACATGGATGTTACCTCACTCGAAGGCTCCATCTTTACATCGAGGGTAGCGCATGGATACTTCATACTTTCGGCGGCTGCGGGCTTGTTTGTTGATCCAAAGAAAGGACCTATTCTTGCTAATTACGGTCTTGATGAATGTCGTTTCCTGAAACCAGTTTATGTAGGTGCGACCATTGGTGTGCGATTAACTTGCAAAGAAAAAATCGCCAAAGAAAAGCGTGAAGGAGAGACTCCACAAGGCGTCGTGAAGTGGCTGGTAGATGTCTATGATGAAACCGGCGAAACGGTTGCATTGGCTACGATTCTTACATTGGTTGCGAGGAAAGAGGAATAATGTATCATTTATTCCTAAAATTTATTTTAGTTTTGCCGCTGGCACGATTTTAGATATTCTGCAAATAATTAAACTAACTGAAAGAATAAAAAGATGAAAAGTATAATGAAATTTTTGATGGTAATATTGATATTAAATATTGCCTCTCTAGTAGTCCCCTCCAAAGTTATGGCTCAAGAACCCGTGAATGATCAGGTATTCTATGATGAATTAAGCCCTTATGGAGAATGGGTTCAAAATCCTAATTACGGATATATTTGGATTCCTAATGCAGGTCCCTATTTTTCACCTTATCAGACTGCGGGTCATTGGGCATATACCAATTATGGCTGGACATGGGTTTCTGATTATCCTTGGGGATGGGCTCCATTTCATTATGGAAGATGGGATCGTGACCCTAATTTTGGTTGGTTTTGGGTTCCCGGACATGAATGGGGACCGGCTTGGGTAACCTGGAGACAATGTGATGGATATTATGGCTGGGCTCCTATTGCTCCCGGCATCAGTATTGAATATGCTTATGGCAATGAATATTATCCTTCACAAGACCGTTGGGTATTTGTAAATCAAAGGTATATCTGTGACCCTTATGTTTATAATTATTATGCCCCAAGGTCATACTATGGTGGCTATATTCAAAGAACAACTGTCATCTATACCAGATATGACGATCATGACAGGGGTTATTATTACAATCAAGGTCCAAGGGTGGAAGAAGTTGAAAGGGTTACTAATAGAAGAGTTGACAGGTATGAGGTGCGTAATAATGACCGTCCAGGGCAATATAATAATGGAAACACTATTAGCCTTTATCGTCCAGTTGTTAATAGGACTGCGGACTCAAGAGGTGCCCAAGTTGCTCCAAGAAATGTTACTGACAGAAGTCAAATTAAAACCGAAAGTCAACGACCGAATGCAAGTGAAAACATCAGGAACAATCCTGGTCAGTATTATAATAAACAAGGGAATTCTTCTATTAATGGAAGGCAAGAACCTGCGAATATTCAAAAAGGCAATACTCAACAAATTCAACATGAAAAACCAGTTCAGCAGCCTATGGGAACTCATCCAGGTAATATAAATCCTACTACTAAAAATATTCAACAAAAGCCTGCCAATACAGGAAAACCCGAACAGAAGAATATTAAACCAGCTTCTCCTGTAAATAGTGAAAAAGGCAGACCGCAAGAGCCTGAAAAAAAGGCAGAAGAGGGTCAAAGAAATCCTCGATAATATAAAGATAGAACGCCCTTCAAGATAATAATTGAAGGGCGTTTTTGTTTATGGGAAATTTGAGGATAAAAATTCGTAATTCTCATCATCGTCGTGTTGCAGCAGCCAGAAAAAGGCTGCTATCACACTACGATGAAAGAAAAAATAGAGGAACTCATAATATTGTTCCTTTGTTTAATGTTTAAATTGATGTTGCATAATATTCCAATCATGACTCGAATCGGCGGAATAATTATCATTTGAATGAGCAGTTTTTAATTGCTCAAATTGTTTGTATGCACTATGTATTTCCGATTCATTAGTAATTCTATTCCTAACCACATTAACTAAGCTATCTGATAAGTTTGGTCTCTTTGCTTTTAAAAGGCAAATAACAACTTCTCTTTTATCTTCAAAGGTTAATTGAGTTTTATCATTATAAATCTTATCCCCATATTTTTTATAAAGATAATCATAAGAAAGTTGGCAACAAAGATTTTTCTCTTCGTTACTAAGATTTGCAGAAAGTTCAGAAGCGCATTGGTTGATAAAACCATCTTTGGTATGTTCATCCTTAGTATTGTTCATGGTCAATAAATAAGTGAAGATTCCAGCTACAAAAGAATAAAGCATAAGTTTTTTTGAGAATCGTAAAAGATTGTCTTGAGGAATAGGTTGATCTTTTTTTATTAGGTTAAATTTTAATAAAGCAAACAAGATAATAGATAAGGGAAAAGCTATTAAACAAGATTTAAACAGTAATGTAAAATATCCTTCTAACATCTTATTGCTTAATAATTGGAATATTTATTCCCCCTACTCTCTTCAAGGATTTTCGGTTGCCTCCCTTTGATTTCTTTTTCATCTCGCAATACTACCAAATAGTTCAGAAATCGTATGCTTATATCAGTATTCTTTCCCACCTTGCCGTTATAATTTAACATTTGAACTGCCTAAAATATGATTTCTTGATTTCTGAAATTTCGATTTTGGGGATTCAATACCTAAAACATACAGTTTATTGTGATTATCAAGGTAATAAGCTCAAATGTTGTACAGTTTTCCTGGCAATTCCTGACCATAAACTGCCAGAAAAGATATCTAACTTGGCAGTTTATGGTCGGGACTTGGCGAAAAAACTGTGTATTTCGAGGGGTCATGATCCTGAAATATCGGAAAAACAAGATGTGTTCAGGGGTTAGAATTAATATACACTCACTTTTGATTTTCCATCCTCCTTTTATGACAC